>DASSEB010000398.1:0-13147 GCA_035696765.1 Pyrinomonadaceae bacterium
CCCGCATGCGGCGTTCGAGCTCGGCAATCTCGCGGCCTGACCCTTCGATTTCCAGGAGGACGAACGTGCCGTCTTTGTGGTGCAGGATCTCGTAGGCCAACTGGCGCCTGCCCATCGTTTCGGCCTTCGTCACCACGCCACCCTGATCGGTCACGATCTGCGTGAAACTCTCGGTGAGTCTCGACACTTCGTCGTCTGCCGTCGGGTCTACGATGAAGACCACTTCGTACTGTCTCTTTGTTTCCAAATCAAACCTCCAGTTCGCAGTTGAACTTTTGTCAATTAAACTGTGCCATCGCTTTCAACGCGCCGTCCCTGATAATCGTTCGTATGGCGTCAGCGCTCGCCGCTAATGTCTCTTCAACAATTGGCCGCTCAGTTCGTGAGAACCGGTCGAGCACAAAACGCTTAGGATCGGAGATCGGATGTTCGGGCTGAATCCCGATACGCAAACGCACAAACTCAGTCGTCCCGATCGCGGCGATGATCGACTTCAGCCCGTTGTGTCCACCGGCTGAGCCGCGTTCGCGGATGCGGATTCTTCCGAGCGGCAAAGCCAAATCGTCCGAGATCACAACCAGATCTTTTACGGGCGACTCACTCTTGAGCTTGGCCAGCAGACATGAAACTGCGTGCCCGCTCAAGTTCATGAAGGTTTGCGGTTTCGCGAGTTTCGTTCGCACGCCTTCAACCGGGCCAATGCCGACGAGAGAGCTGCACTCGCGTCGCCCAACCACGATCCCTTCATCATGGGCCAACTTGTCAATCAACATGAACCCGAGATTGTGTCGCGTCCACGCGTACTCGTCTCCGGGGTTTCCAAGGCCAACTATCAGCATTTGACAGGAATCCTGTCCAAACAACTACTCCGATTCCTCGCCCTCTTCTTCCTTCTTGCCCTTGCCAATCACTTCAGGCTCGGCAGGCTCTTCACCTTCAATCGCCGGCGCCGCAACAACCTCTTCCTTCACGATACCGACCGTGGCAATCACCTGTTCAGCATCCGTTAGAATCTCGATCCTATCGCTCACCGGAATATCGGACACGTGCAGAAGGTCATGCACGTCGAGATTTGAAACGTCGATGTCAATTGCGTCAGGAATCTCTCGCGGTTCGCAGCGAATTTCGATCTCGCGAATTATCTGTTCGAGCACTCCCTGTTTCTCTTTTACGCCGATCGGCTCGCCAACCAGGTGAAGCGGCACGGTGACTTCGATCTTCTGTCCTTTAACCAGCCTCGTGAGATCGGCGTGAATCAAGCGACCCCGAACCGGATCGATCTGCCGATCGTGAAACATCACTTCACTCTCGCCTACACCTTCGACGTCGATCGTAAAAATCGTGTTTCGTCCTGCTTCTGTGCGCAGGATCGCGGCGAGCTGGCTCAACGGCGCCACAGCAGCGACTGTCTCCGCGCCTCCACCGTAAACCGTAATCGGCACCATGCCGTCACGCCGCGCACGGCGCGCGTCGTTTTTGCCGCGGCCCTCGCGCTGTTTTGCCTGCACCCTGAAATCTTTTTTCTCCGCCATGATTTCTCCTTACAAACTTTCAGCGACCCGCGGACGTGTGCCCACGGGTCGCTGATGGTCTTCGTTTAAGCCATCAGTGTTTGCCCTTCGTTATACGAAGAGCGAGGAAACCGAAGTCTCCTCATGGATCGACTTGATCGCTTTCGCCAGAAGCGGCGCGATACTTAGTACTTTTATCTTATCAAGCTCGCACGCGTGATCGCGTAGCGGAATCGTGTTCGTAACGATTATCTTTTCAATGTCCGACTCGCCCAGCAGCTCAACTGCCTTGCCCGAAAACACCGGATGCGTGAAGCACGCATGAATTCGCTCAGCACCGGCTTCTTTCAAAGCGCGCGCGACTTTCGTCAACGAGCCGCCGGTGTCGCACATATCGTCGACAATCAAACAACTGCGGCCGCGAACGTCGCCAACGACATTCATCACTTCGGCAACGTTTGCCTTTTCGCGTCGCTTGTCGCACAGAGCGAGTTCTGCGTCGAGGCGTTTCGCGTAAGCGCGGGCGCGTTCAGCGCCGCCGGTGTCCGGCGCGACCACTGTCAAATTCGGCAACGGATGCTCCTGATAGTAACCGATAAAAGCTGGAGCAGCGTAAAGGTGGTCCACCGGAATATCAAAGAACCCCTGGATCTGCGCGGCGTGCAGGTCCATCGTCAACAAACGATCGGCGCCGGCGACGGTAATCAAGTTCGCAACGAGCTTCGCCGAAATGGGAACGCGTGGCCGGTCCTTCTTGTCGGACCGTCCATACCCGTAGTACGGAATCACGGCCGTGATGCGCTCTGCTGACGATCGACGAAACGCGTCGAGCATCACCAGCAACTCCATCAGGTGCGCATCGGTTGGAGGCGAAGTCGGCTGCACGATGAAAACGTCGCCGCCGCGAACATTTTCATCGATCTGAAAGTTGAACTCGCCGTCAGAAAAACGTTCGGGATACGCCTTCCCCATGTCACAACTCAGTTGGCGACATATCTCTTCGGCCAACTTGGAGTTTGCGTTTCCGGAAAAGATCTTAATGCCGCCGGTTGTGCTCATAGCTGTTCAGAGTGACAAAGAATTGGCTGGGGCGGGTGGATTCGAACCAACGAATGCCGGTTCCAAAGACCGGTGCCTTACCACTTGGCTACGCCCCAGTATCTGATTGCAGTTTTAAGAGAGCGTATTAAAGCGGGAACCCAGATGAACTCAGTGCCGTGAAGTAATCGTCGCGTGTCACTGTGTCGCAGGAAAAAACCCGCCATCCCGCTTCACTTCTCAGATTGTTGAGAGCGCGATCTCTCGCGACCTCGTCATCGAAGATACCAAACACGCTCGAACCGCTTCCAGCCAACAAAGCGCCCCGCGCACCTGCTTCCAGCAACGCTATTTTAGCGCGCTCGATCTCAGGCTCTATCTCAAAGATCACCCCTTCAAAGTCATTGCGCAGAGGCCATTGCCTGCTGTCGGCGGAAAACAGTTCCGCTAAGGAACTTGAAAGAATAGAGGCCGAGTTGGAAGTTGTCAAGGAAGGTGCATTTAGAGATGCGTACGCGTTTGCAGTCGAAACTTCGGCGTTCGGAGTGATGACCACGACGTGCTGTTTTGGACCATCCGCGAGGGGAGAAATGACTGTCCCTGTGCCACTGCCGACGCAGCGGCCGCCGTTCAGAAAAAACGGGACATCGGCGCCCAAACGACTCGCAATCGGCATTAACTCTGCCACGCTTAGCCTGGCATTCCAGAGGACGTTTAGCGCCAGGAGTGCAATGGCCGCATTCGACGATGCGCCTCCGAGACCTGCCTTGGCTGGAATCCTTTTGGTCAGTTTTATTTCGACGCCAGGCGGGTTTTGAAGGCGTTCCCGCAACGCAGAGGCAGCTTTAACGATCAGATTAGTGTCGTCTGTAGGAATGCCGGCATCGTCGCAACTAAGAACGATCTGGCTGTCGTCACGCAACTCGAACGCGATGTCGTCTTGAAGTGACACCGTTTGCAGAACGGTCAGTAGCTCGTGATAACCGTCCGGACGCTTGCCCAGAATTTGCAGATACCAGTTGATTTTGGCGAAGGAAGGAAGACTAAGAGAGGTCGTGCTCAACGTCTGATGAAAGTCTGCGTCAGATAAACCGAGCCGTCAGGGCCGACAAAACTTCCGATCGCCATCGCGCGGAATTCCGATGACAAGATGTTCGCGCGGTGGTGTGGAGACTCCATCCACTTCTCAACCGCGAATGCTCCCGGATCGTCGAAGCCCTGATTGTACGCGATGTTCTCACCAAGCGCGGCAAACTGCAAAATGCCGGCAGCGCGTGCTCGGTCGCGCAAGCGCAGGCCCGCGGGTGTGACGTGAGCGAAGTATCCTTCCCGCGACATGCTTTCCGAGTGGGTGCGCGCCATGCGGCAAACGTCGGAGTCCCAGACAAACGGAGGCAGGCCATTCTGGACGCGCACCAGATTTGTCTGCTCGAAGGCGCGCCGTTCGATGGCATTCGGTTCAAGGAGAGCGGAGGGAGCAGGTAGCGTTCGAACCGGCGCAAGCGGGGCGATCAGCCGCGCCACAGGCTGCGTCTCTTGAGCAGAGACTGAGATAGCCGCGGCGAGTAAAAAGACTGTTAATCCTGTGACGCGAACCCACATACCACCTTCAAGGTAGCAGATGGTAAAACATGGATCAACAATCTTTCAGTTCCAGTAAATCCGGTCAAAAACTTAACAGGATAATTAGGATTGTTCTGGTTGGCGCTCCGTGAATCGGTAGAGGGTGCGGAGCCAGGAGGATTTGGTCGGATAGCAATAAACAAGGACCACGATCGCGATCGCGCCGGCCCAGTAAGTGTAGAGATCGTTACCCGTGACCAACGTCGCAATAAACCCGATGGCTGTTATCGCCGCGCCCAACAATGCGATCTGGACGGTGGTTTTTTCCAGCGTCCTGAGTAACCCGGTAACTCCCTGCAGACCGAGAATGTCCTGAAGCCTCATGGGCTGAAACTTCGTTCGCCTCCACACGACCGCCCCGAGACCGAACCCCAAAATCAGGATCCTGACAGCCATGTCGAGCGGCAAATTTGGAGGTTTTTGCTCGAAGTAAGGTCTGCCGAGAAAAGCGATGACCGAAAGGAGGATCGTAGCGACCAGAAGGCCCAGCACAGTCGTCGCGGCCGATTTATGCCTTCGTGCCAACTCTGCCTGAGACTCTGGGGAGGTCGGATCCAAGCTATCGAGTTCTCCTTGCGTGGTGGCTTACGAACCCGCCACCGGGAAAGAAAGCGGGCGGCCAGCGCGGCCGCCCCGAAAGTTAAGGCTTAACGACTGCTGAAGGCGCCGCTCCGTTGGTGGCGTTACGCGTCTTCGGATCGCTTGCCGGAGTCGCCTTTGGCGAACGATGGGTCGGCGCGTCGGGCGTAGTCTGCACTGGTAACGTTCCGTTGTACCGCAGCGCTTCGTCGATCAGGTCGGAGCCTTCTTTCCCATCCTTGCTGATCAGAATGCCGTCCTTGTTGACGGTGACGTCCGCGCGGCCGGACACCTGCTGCATCAAGTTGCCCATAAAGCTTTGCGGCTGGCGCTTCGCACACGCATTCGGCGCGGATTTTTCAGGAATCGGCGCGCCGATGATGTTCAACTGCTCGCGCGCCTTCTCGACATACTCGCTTTCCGGAAACTCCTGCACGAGCTTCTGGTAATACCGGGCGGCTTCGTCCGGCTCTTCTTCCGCCTGGTAGGTTGAAGCCAGCATGTAGAAAACTTCATCGCCGTAAGAGAAACACGGGTACTTATCGACAACCTCTTTCAAACGCGACTGAGCACCCTTCAAGCCGCCTTTTCCGGTCGAATACTTCACGTTGTAGTAGAAACGCGCGATCTGGAGATTGTGCATCGCCAGGTTTTCCTGAACTTCAGCGAGACGGGCCTCAACAGTTGAACGAAGCGGGCTCTTTGGATACTGCTGCAAAAGGACCTTTAGCCGTTGCTCGGCTTTGCGAGCATGCGAGATGTCGCGATCGGAAAGACCCATCTGCCTCATCTCCGCTTCGGCGACTTTCAAACTGGCATCGTCGGCGAGTGGATCGGTGGGAAAGAACGTCAGCCAGTCCTGGTAAGCCTGCGCTGCCTGAATCAGTGAGCTTGTGGTGCCCTCGAGAAAGAACGAATCGGCAATCGCGAGTTTCGCGAGCGCAAGAAAAGGCGAATCGGGATAGGTATTGATAATCGTGGCGAAGAGCAGGCGGCCTGTATCGTGATGGCCTTTGCGGACCTCTTTTGCTGCTTCCTCAAAAAGCACGCGGTCACGGCCTGCGACCGCGGCGCCGGTCAGGTCAGCGTATTTGTCTTCCCCGCCCCCGAGGAGTCCAAAGAACCGGCCCTTCTTCTTCTTCTTTTTATCGGTCGCACCGGCGGTCGCTTTCGCATTTCTCGCGCCCGCGGTTTCCTGCAATCCAGTCTCAACACGGGTGTTCAGCTCGGCGACAGAAGTCTCCAGACGATCCAGGGCTGTCGCGTCGAATTTCTCAGCCTTGTCGTTCTTTGAACGAATATCACTCACTTCAGACATCAGCGACGAGACTTCCTTTTCAAGCCCCTTCAATCGCACGACGGGCTCGTCAGCGTTGGCCTTCTTGTCTTTGGCGTCCTTGCTTTTATCCTCCAGGACGTTGATCGCGCTAGCCAGCGAGCGGCGCATCAAGTCGAGTTTTGAGGCCATGACGTCAAGCCGCTGGGTGGTCGACAACTCCGTCTGCCCGCCGGTTCGCTGGGCAAACCCGCTCATTGGCAGGCCAAAAACCAGGGCGCAGAAAACCACGAGGATAAAAAAGCGAGACTTCATAAAATCAACCTCCAAGAAAACTAGCCACAATAAGACACAAAATGCACATAAGAAAAGACACGAGGCATCAAGGCGAAAGACGTTAGCTTATGTTTGTTGCCTCTTGTGACGGGACTTACCGCTATCCGATTCAAATTTCGCACATCCGGTTGGCTCTACACATCTTCGGCAGCCGATTATGTGGCGTTCGTGCCTTTTTGCGGCCCTAATCAGACCCACTGAACCGTCGCGTCGCGGAGCTCTTTGACTGCCGCTTCCGCGTCGGGCGTCCCAAAAATCGCCGAGCCAGCCACGATAATCTCGGCCCCCGCTGCGACCACCGATTCGATGTTTTTGCGATCGATGCCGCCGTCGATCTCGATACGGACGTTCAGTTGCCGTTCGTCGATCAAGCGCCGCAGCCTTTTCACTTTATCGATGGAGTGCGGGATAAACTTCTGGCCGCCAAAACCCGGATTGACAGACATTACCAGAACATAGTCGGCGAAATGTATCGCCTCCTCCAACGCACTCACGGGCGTCGACGGATTCAACACGACTCCGGCTTGCGCGCCTGCGTCTTTAATCGACATCAACGTTCGATGCAGGTGCGGGTCTGCTTCAACGTGGACCGAAACCATCCGCGCGCCCGCGCTGACAAACTGCGTCGCATAAATCCCCGGCTCCGTGATCATCAGATGAGCGTCAATCGGCAGCCTCGTGAAACCGGCAAGCGACTTAACCACCGGCAAACCGACCGTGATATTCGGCACGAAGTGACCGTCCATCACGTCGACGTGCAACACACCTGCTCCGCCGCGCTCAACTGCCTTGATCTGTTCGCCGAGACACGAAAAGTCAGCCGAAAGGATCGAAGGAGCGATCTCGATGTTTCTGTTATTTATCACTGATTCGGTGTGGGTCGAGGAGCCACTGGACGCCTGTTATCGTTGACGCCCGGGCGCGTATTCACATTTCGATTCACATTACTTCGGGGAGTCGCGTTCACGTTAGCGGCGTTTACATTCGGTCGATTAACGTTGAGCGGTCTATTGGTGTTGCCGTTTGTGTTCGCGTTCGCGTTTGCGTTCTTATTGCCGTTGGCGTTGTCGTTTGCGTTCTTGTTTCGCGGCCGCTTCGGTTTGTTTTCGTTGCCCTTTGAAGAGGCGTTTGTGTTGCGATTCTCGGCTGGTTCGTCGGGTGTTACGTTCTCAGGTGTTTCGCCTTCTTTCGCGGCGCGGCTGATGTCCATTGCCACGGTTTGCCCCGTCTTCACAACTTCTCCCGGGCGCGGCAATTGAAACAGAACCGTATCGGGTTTTGCTTCATTGCTGGGCCGCGTCGCGCGGACGCGAAATTTCAGATCGGCGTCAGCCAGAATCTTCTCGGCTTCAAAGCGATCTTTGCCAACCACGTCCGGCACTTTCACTTCCGGACTGCGCAAAGAGAGATAGACGGTCGTAGCAACTCCGAAAAGAAAAACAACCGCGATCGCGATGACGATTCCGATACTGCGGAAGACCGAGAGTATTCTGGTAGTTAAACTCACCAAGTTGCGAAGTCTAGCATCAAAGAACTTTCACGCAAAGGCGCAAAGACAGCCAAGTATTTCAGCTACAAAAAAGCACCAAAAGCACAAAGGATTTCTTTGGCCTTTTCTGCCTTAGCCGCGATGAAGGACGGCCATGAAGAACCCGTCAGACCCCTGACGGTGCGGCCACGTGCGAAGGCTATCCACGACGCGGAAACGATCGTCGCGCGCGAGAAACTCCGCTATCACATCTTCGTTTTCTTCACGCTCGACGGAGCACGTCGAATACACCAATCGTCCACCCGGTTTCACTGCGTCAGCAGCCCTGCTGAGAATTCGTTTTTGCTTTTCCGCGAACGCGTCGATGTCCGCCGGCGAAAGGCGCCAGCGAATTTCCGGATTGCGACGCAGTGTCCCCGTTCCCGAGCACGGCGCATCCACCAGGACTTTATCGAAACTACCCGGTTTGAACGGCAACTGTTCGGCAGCGTCCAATAGCACCGGCTCGATGCTCTTGAGTTCTTGAAGACGGCTCGTGGCGATGACTGTCTCCATTCTCGTCGCCGAACGATCAGCCGCAACTATCATCGCCTCATCGCCTGCGTGATCGGCAATCAGCGTCGTCTTTCCGCCAGGCGCAGCGCAGAGATCGAGCACTCGCTCTGCACTTTCAACCTTCAATAACTGCGGCACGAGTTGCGACGCTTCGTCCTGTAGATAAATGTGGCCGGCGGCTGTTAACTCGCGCTGCACCGATGTCGCGCCCGAAACACGCCACGCGTCCGCAGCAACTTCCGACGGTTCAACCGTCGCTCCCGCCGCGTTCAGTTTTGCGAGTACTTCCTCTTGATTCGCACGCGTTCGGACCACTCGAAAGGCGGTCGGCGGCACGACGTTGTTCGCGCGCGCAAACGCGCCAGCTTCTTCGATACCAAACGCTTTGGCCCAGCGTTCAATCAACCAAACCGGATGCGACGTTTGCACCCCGATCTTCTCGAGCGGATCCGAAACCTCTGCCGCCGGATCGTATTCAACTTCGCGTGTCGCCCGGCGCAACACGGCATTCACAAATGCAGTCGCCGAACTCAACCGTGCCGCGCGTACCAAACTCACCGATTCGTTCACGGCCGCTGAAGCCGGAATACGAGTTAAAAAACGAAGCTGATACAAGCCGAGTCGCAGCGCGATGCGCACCGCGGAATCGAGACTCTCGATCCGGCGTTTCGAAAAGTGTTCGACGACACGATCGAGAAGTAGTTGCCAGCGGAGCACGCCCAGCACAAGCTCATGGCAGAGCGCTCGATCCGAGGGTTGAAGTTTAGGTTCTTCCGCGGCGAGGAGGATTGAAGAAAACGCGCCGGCTTCGACCTGCTGCAGGATATTGAATGCCGCGAGGCGCGCGGGTGAGACTTCCTTAAACTTTGCCAAAGCGATCGCCAACTTTCAGATGCACACCACTCATGAAATGTGCCGCCGGCATTCTTTTCCGAGATTCAGGTTGCACTTCAAGCAACCGCAGGGCAGTCTGCTCACCACAGCTCACGACGAGATCGCCGCCATGAGCAGCAATTACCTGGCCCACCAAGCCTTCCGACGCCGGCAACTGGATCGGCTGAGCGCGGAAAACAGTCAAGCCTTTCGATCGGAAACTCGTGTACGCATTTGGCCACGGCTGGAACCCTCTCACGCAGCGCTCGATCGTGAACGCGCTTTGCGACCAGTCAATCAAGCCATCCTCTTTCTTCAAAACTGGCGCAAACGTCGCATCACGATCGTGTTGCGGTCGAGGCGTGAGTTCATTCAAACGAGTAAGTGTTTCGCCAAGCAACACAGCGCCAATCTCCGCCAGCCGCTCCATCAACTCCGGCGCAGTCTCACTCTCACCGATCTGCGTCTTGCGTTGCAGCAGAATCGGACCAGTGTCGAGCTCGGGCTCGATGAACATCGTCGTGACGCCCGTCACCGTCTCACCATTGACGATGGCCCAGTTAGCCGGCGCCGCTCCACGATATAGCGGCAGCAGCGAGAAATGGACGTTGATACATCCTCGCCGCGGCGCACGCAAAAACTCCTCCGGCAAAATGCGCCCGTAGGCGACCACCACGGCCACCTCCGCATTGTGCGCAGCAAACAACTGTTTCGCTTCTTCGTTTTTGATTCGAGCGGGTTGGTGAATGGTGAGTCCGTGAGCAAGCGCAAACTCTTTCACGGGTGAAAAGCTTACTCTATAGCCGCGCCCTGATGGTCTATCCGGTTGCGTCCAGACTGCGACAACTTCATGGCCATCCGCAAGACACTGCCGCAGAGTAGGTACCGCAGCGTGAGGCGTACCCATGAACACAATTTTCATGTCTTATTAACCACGGATGACACGGATCAGATCCGTTTAATCCGTGGCCGTTCCTGCTTCGGCGCGTTTCGTTGTGGCGCCGACTCGTTCGGCAGACACCTTGGCTTGCATAAACAACGCCAGGTAATCGCGGCCGCCGGCTTTCGAATCCGTGCCGGACATGTTGAACCCGCCGAACGGATGCACACCCACGAGGGCGCCTGTGCATTTCCGGTTCAGATAAAGATTTCCAACATGAAACTCGCGGCGCGCGCGCTGGAGTTTCGTTTCATCGGAACTATAGACCGCGCCAGTCAAACCATACTGCGTGTCGTTCGCGATGTTCAGCGCCTCGTCGTAATTCTGCGCCTTGATGACGGCGAGCACCGGTCCGAATATCTCCTCCTGCTCGATCGTGTCTCCGGGTTTCACGTCCGCGATTACGGTCGGCTCGATAAAGAACCCCTGCTCGCCATCGGAACCGCCGCCAATCAACACACGCCCGCCTTCGCTCTTTCCTTTTTCGATGTACGAGTTGATTGTCTTGAACGCCTTCTCATTGATCACGGCGCTCAAGTTACTGGCCGGGTCAGTCGGATCGGCGAGCTTGAGTTTTGCTGTTCGCTCCACGATCTTGTCGAGCATCGCGTCATAAACTCGCGTGTCGATAATCGCGCGCGAACAGGCGGAACACTTTTGTCCCTGAAATCCGAATGCTGACTGCACGACGCCCGTCGCTGCCTCTTCGAGATCTGCATCGTCGGCGACGATGATCGCGTCCTTGCCGCCCATCTCCGCCACCACGCGTTTGATCCAGATCTGGCCGTCGTTAACTTTCGCCGCGCGCTCGTTGATTCTGAGTCCGACTTCTTTCGAACCGGTAAACGCGATGTAGCGCGTCTTTGGATGGTCCACGACCACGTCGCCGACCTCCGCGCCCGAGCCGGTCATGAAGTTAACAACTCCCGGCGGCATTCCTGCTTCCTCGAGTATCTCGAAGAACTTGAACGCGATCGTCGGCGCGTCTGACGAGGGTTTCAACACCACTGTATTTCCGGTGACCACGGAAGCGACAGTCATGCCGGCCATGATCGCAAGTGGAAAATTCCACGGTGGAATGACCGCGCCGACGCCCAGCGGTATGTAGTGAAGCTCGCCTTGCTCACCCGGAATATGGACGAGGGGCTGGTCGCCTGCGTAGCGCAGCATCTCGCGGCCGTAGAATTCGCAGAAGTCGATCGCTTCGGCAGTGTCGCCGTCGGCTTCGGGCCAGGTCTTCGCAACTTCGTGGATCATCCACGCCGAAAACTCGTGCTTGCGTTCGCGCATGATCCCGGCGACGCGAAACAGCAACGCCGCGCGCTCGGCTGGAGATACGTTCTTCCAGGTGCGAAAAGCTTCGGCAGCTTTTTCGACTGCCTGGTTCGCGAGTTCTTTGGTTGCTTTGTTGAAGCGCCCGACGAGTTGTGTGCGATTGGCGGGATTGAAACTGTCGAGCTTGCTGTCGGTGGTGATGCGTTCACCGCCAATGACGAGCGGATACTCGCGCCCGAGTTGCTCCTGCACCTTTTGAATCGCCGCGCGCATCGCCTGCGCGTTCTCTTCTTTGCTGAAATCTGTAAACGGTTCGTTACGAAACTCTGTTGGCATCAATCCCACTTTCCGGCTTTCTGTAGTTTTTTGATTTTGCGTTTTACGATCTCGCGTTTGATGGTGCTCATCTTGTCGAGAAACACGATTCCGTCGCAGTGATCGGTTTCGTGAAGCATGCAGCGCGCGGTGAGTTCCATTCCATCGAGCTCGAACCACTCACCTTTTAGATCCTGTGCACGAACGATCGCGCGCAAACTTCTTTCAACAGGCGTGAAGATGCCCGGAAACGACAAGCACCCTTCTTCACCATTCTGATTTCCTTCAACTCGCAGGACTTCCGGATTGATCAGCACCTGGCGTTGCTGCGGATCCTTTCCACCGGAACAGTCCATGACGAAGAGTCGCTTTGGAACTCCAACCTGCACCGCGGCGAGGCCCACGCCCGGCGCTGCGTACATCGTTTCAAACATATTGCTGACGAGCTTGGCGAGGCCTTCGTCAAACTCCGTCACCGGATCAGCCGGTGTATCGAGCACCGGCGCCGGCCACTTTACGATTTCGAGTAATGCCATGATCGGATTCTACGCTATAGCCACAACAAGGCACAAAAGGGCCACAAAAAGGCACCAAAGTCACAAAAGAGAACTTGTCAAAAGTTCTTTGTTAGTTAATAACCTCTCAACTGCTCGCGATAGCCTTCGAAGTTGCGCTTCATTTCGCCCAGGCTATCACCACCAAACTTCTCGCGCATCGCGCCCGCAAGCACGAGCGCGACCATCGACTCGCCAATCACGCCAGCCGCCGGAACCGCCGTCACATCCGAGCGCTCAAAGGCCGCGGCTTCTTCCTCTTTGGTGTCGATGTCAACGGAACGCAGCGCGCGGCGCAACGTCGAAAGCGGTTTTAGATGACCGCGCACGCGAATCTGTTCGCCGTTCGTGATGCCGCCTTCCAGCCCGCCCGCGCGGTTTGTCTCGCGAATAAACTCGCGCGTTTCAGCGTTGTAAGCAATCTCATCGTGTACTTCGGAACCCGGCAAACTGCTCGCTTCCGCGCCTGCTCCGATCGCGACCGCTTTCACCGCGGGAATTGACATCACCGCCTGCGCGAGCAGCCCGTCAAGTTTGAGATCCCATGCTGTGTGCGAACCCAGGCCCGGTACGACGCCGCGCGCGACGACTTCGAAGACGCCGCCAAGCGTGTCGCCCTTCTTTCGCGCTTCATCAATGAGTGCAATCATATTTTGCTCGGCATCGTGATCCGCGCAGTGCAAAGGTGCGTCGTCAGGAATCGCAGCGATCTGGTCCCAGTTCAACTCGAGCGGTTGAGCGGGAATGCCGCCGAGTTGGATCACGTGACTGCGCACTTCGACG
>DASSEB010000399.1:0-9011 GCA_035696765.1 Pyrinomonadaceae bacterium
AAGAGTTCCTCGACCGGTGGAGCGCGAACGAATACTGCTGATGCGCCGTCACCACCGGCTGTCGAAAAGAAGTCGGGCCAAGTGCGACTCGACGAGCACTTGCGCAGGACTGAACGCGCGGAAAAGACGCAGTCGCGAAGCAGGCGTGCCACGGGAGCAAAAGCCGCGTTGGACCAACAGCGCGGCAGGTACACACGCGCCGTTAGTTTCAAGAGTGCGGGAGCACGAATCGCGATCGACGCGACGTTGCGTGCGCTCGCCGGGTTGGATTCCGTTACGGGACAGCTTACCCCGGTCAGTTCGCGAGCGTTGCGCTACAAGCTGCTGAAACACAAGCAGGGGACGCTTTTTGTTTTCGCGATCGATGCGTCGGGCAGTATGGCGGCAAATCGTATCGCGCGGGCGAAGAGTACGATTCTCAAGTTGCTGCGCAAGTCATACTTGAATCGCGACAGTGTGGCTATCGTTTCATTTCACGGGACGACTGCGAACGTCGATCTTCCTCCGTCGCGGAGTATTTTGCGGGCGCGACGTGTGCTGGACTCGTTGCGAATGGGAGGCAGCACGCCGCTCGGCGCCGGGCTCGTCACGACCATTGAGCTGATCGAACTGGTGGGAAAGAAGTTTGGTGAAACGGTGGTGCTGTTGTTTACGGATGGACGATCGAATGTTCCACTCAGGCGCAATGGGCTCAAGGCACGAGCGTTCCGGCAGTTGAAGATCGAAGGTGAGTTGCACGAACTCAAAGTAGCGCTGAGGCGAACGCGCGCGCGTGTAGTGGTGGTTGATACGCAGAAAGAGTTTGAGTCGAGCGAAGAGACGCGGCGGCTCGCAGAGATCCTGCACGCGCGTTTTGTGAAGGTCGGGTAAACAGGATTTGACGGATTCAAGATCATGATTAGCACTGATCGTGATGCAAGGGTGTTTGCGCTGTACGAGCAATTGCTGGAGATCGAACAGCGATTGATCCCGACAGGTCTGCACGTGTTCGGGCGCGCGTCGTCTGCGGGGGAGAGAATCGATCTATTGAAAATGGTTGCGTCGTTTGATCGAACGGAAGCAGGAGTGCGCGCGCTGCCGGAAGAGCTTGCTGAGCAGGCGGTGCGGGAGTTTGTCGCAGCGGGGACAGACGCGGCGGTGCGAATGTTGGAAAAAGAAGGTCTGAGGGCGGAGGAAACGCGTCCGGTTTTTGCGTTGCTCGAAAACGTGTTGGCGAAGTTGGAAACAAACAACGAGATCGATTCGCTCGTGCGCGCGTTGCGCGGTGAGTTTATCGAACCGGGTCCGGGTGCGGACATCGTGCAGAACCCCGACATCCTGCCGACCGGAAGAAACACGCACGCGATCAATCCTTACGGCGTGCCTTCGGCGGTTGCGTTTGCGCGCAGCGAACACGTCGCGAGCAGTTTGCTCGACCGATACAAGCAGGAGAACGGCCGTTACCCTGAAGCGATGGCGCTTGTGCTGTGGGGGCTCGACAACATCAAAACGCAGGGCGAAGGAGTGGCCCAGGCGCTGTGGCTCCTCGGCACGCGCCCGGTTCGTGACGCACTGAATCGCACCACGAATGTCGAGGCGATTCCGTTGAGTGAACTTAGACGGCCGCGAATCGATGTGGTCATGACCGTGTCCGGGATCTTTCGCGATCTGTTCAGCCCAACGGTGCAGTTGCTCGACAAGGCCGTGCGTCTGGTCGCACAGCTTGATGAACCATTAGCAATGAATTACGTGCGGAAGCATGTGTTGCAGCAGATCGACGACGATGCGTGCGACATGGACGACGCTGCTGTTCGTGTCTTTTCAAACGCGCCCGGCAACTACGGCACGAACGTGAACTTTATGGTGATGGATTCGCAGTGGGAACGCGAAGAAACACTCGGCGACCTGTTCGTCACGCGCAAATGTTTTGCGTACGGGCGCGACTCGAAGGGCCACTCGATCGAGGGGAGGGAAGCGCGTGTTGCGATGGACCGCGCGCTTTCGCGTGTTGAAGCCACTTATCAAAACATCGACACGTTCGAGATCGGTCTCACGGACGTGGACCACTACTTCGAATACCTCGGCGGTGTTTCGAAGGCGGTGGAGAAAAGAGCCCACGCGCGACCCGCGATCTATTTGTCCGACAGTCTTTCGCGCGAGGTGAAGATTCGCTCGCTCGAAGAGACAGTGCGTCTGGAGACGCGGGCCAAGACGCTCAATCCGAAGTGGTATGAAGGAATGCTGAAGCATGGTTTTCGTGGCGTCGCGGAGATTGAGAACCATGTGTCGAACACGTTCGGCTGGAGCGCGACCGCCGACGCGGTTGATGATTGGATCTACTCGGAAGTCGCGAACACGTTTTTGTTTGACGACACGATGCTCGATCGCTTGCGGGATCTAAATCCTCACTCGGCGCATTCGATGGTCCAACGGTTGTTGGAGGCGAATGGCCGCGGGTACTGGGATGTAGAAGAGAGCGTCCTTGATCGTTTGAAAGAGATCGCCCGCAACCTCGAAGACCAACTCGAAGGGGTTATTTAACCACGGATCAAATCCGCGGATTATGAACATCACCGTTCTCTACGTCGGCTCGAGTTTATTGGCGCCTCTGAAATCCGCGGAGCGCGAGATCAACCGTGCGCACAAGCTCGATCTTCGTGTCGCTGCCTACAACTTCGGCTCGCCGCTCAGCGATCGCGAGTGGCTCGATGTCGAGCAAGATCTCGCCGGAGCGAACGTTGTTTTTGTCATCCACGTGATGGACGGCGAGAACGCCTCGCGACTGGTCACCGCCCTCGAACGATTCAAAGATCGCCACGACGCCGTTGTCGTCATCAACTGCATGCCCGAGTTGATGCGCCGGACCCGTATGGGCCGTTTGAACGTCAATGCGCTTGCCGGAAAACGCGAGAGACGCAAAGGCGAGACACTCTTGCGCTCGGTCGGCTCATGGATCGGGAATCAAGCGCGGCGGGGCAAATCAAACCGAGGTCATAGCCAATATCTAAAGCTGGCGGATCGCCTGCCGGGCATTCTCAAGTTTGTACCCACCGCGGGCGCGTTTACCGATGCGAAGCATTATCTCTATCTCTTCTGCTACTTCCTGCAACCAACGCCGGCGAACATCCAGTCGATGCTGCTGTATTCGCTTGTGCAGTACGTCGATGACAAACGACTGAAGAAGATTCGCGTTCCGAAGCCCGAGCAGACGCCGTCCGTCGCGATTTATCACCCCGAAGCGCGTTCATTGTTTGAGTCGTTCGCCGCTTATCGCAAGTGGTACAGGAAGTCACTTGATCCACAGTCAACTATCGGGCTCTTGTTGATGCGGCCGCAAGTGGTGAGCAAGACGACGCGACACTACGACACTCTCATCCGCGCCATCGAAGCTGAAGGCTTGAGCGTGGTTCCCGCGATCGCGACGCTCATGGACAATCGCGAGGCTGTGTCGAGGTTTTTCGTCGAAAAGGGAAAGGCGAGCGTCAGCCAGATCGTGTCACTCACCGGTTTTAGTTTCGTCGGCGGCCCGGCGATGAACGACAGCGCCGCCGCGTCGCAGTTCCTGCGCGAGTTGAATCTTCCGTACCGTTCGGCGGTGAGTCTCGACACACAAACGATCGAAGCGTGGAGCGATTCTCAAACGGGCTTGAATCCCGTCCAGGCCGGCATGCAGATCGCCATACCCGAGATCGACGGCGCCACAGAGCCGTTCGTTTACGGCGGCATTCCCGCACGCGGACAAGAGCCGGTGGCGCTCGAAGATCGCTGCTACCGGTTAGCCCGGCGCTTGCGACGTTGGAACACGTTGCAAACCGCGTCTCGCGATCGAATCAAGCTCGCGATCGTGCTGTTTTGCTTTCCGCCGAACAAGGGAAACATCGGCACCGCCGCTGACCTCGACGTGTTTCCGGGTGTGTTCGACGTGCTGAAGAAACTGCGCGACGAGGGTTATCGGGTTGATGTTCCTGATTCGGCGGATGATTTAAGACAGAGAGTAATCGGCGGGAACTCGGAGCAGTTTGGTGTCGCGGCCAACGTCGCCTACCGCATGACTGTCCAGGAGTACCGGCGACTGTGTCCTTACGTTCGAGAGGTTGAACGCGACTGGGGGCCCGCGCCGGGAGCGATCAATTCATTCGGCGGCGAGTTGCTGATTCAAGGTTTGGAACTCGGCAATGTCTTCATCGGAGTGCAGCCGACCTTCGGTTTCGAAGGCGATCCGATGCGCTTAATGATGGCGCGCAGCGGCTCGCCGCATCATGGCTTCCTCGCGTTCTACACTTATCTCTCGAAGGTGTTGAATGCGGATGGAGTCATTCACTTCGGCACGCACGGCGCGCTGGAGTTCATGCCCGGCAAGCAGATCGGACTCTCCGGCGAATGCTGGCCTGATCGGCTCATCGACGAGTTGCCGAATTTTTACGTCTACAGCGTCAACAACCCTTCCGAAGGCTCGATCGCGAAGCGTCGGTCATACGCCGAGCTGATCTCGTACCTGACGCCACCCATCGAAAACGCCGGACTCTACCGCGAACTCGCCGGCCTCAAAGACCTCGTCATGGCTTACCGCCAATCAACAAACGATTCCGAGCGGGATAGGCTTTACCAATCCATCGAAGCCCTTCGCGAAGAAGCCCATTTTTAACCGCCCATTACACGGATTTTGAATCGGATTTTGCGATCCGTTTAATCCGTGTTTCGAATTCCTTCGGATTGACGCGGTGTATAAAGGACTCGGCACCGTCAATCACAATCACGGGAATGTCGTACTTATATTTTCTGAGTAGCTCCGGATCAGATTCGATATTCACCTCTTCAAGCGTGAATCGATCGTTGCAGCCGGCGTTCAGGATCGCGGCTTTGGCGTCATCGCACAGATGACATCCGGGACGGGAATAAATGATTACGTGGGGTTTTGACATGGATACTTCTTGCCAGAAGATCAGGAAATTATGTATAAATGACGCGCCGACCCATATTAATATTTTTATCGCTGTTGTGTTAGGTGCGGCGCTCTTCATGTTTAAGCAAATAATTCGTTCTGCTTCGCAGAGAGTGATCCCTGTTCGAGGGATAGTTGTATAGTTTTCACTCTGCTTGTTAAGTCGAAGTGTACCCACGGAAGAAATTTGCATTACCCGGCCATTCGCATTTGATCCGACGGAGGTTTGGACTTGGATAGTCAAGCCGATCAATTGTCTGCCCCAAGTGTAGGTAGGACCGCTGCCAGCGCGCCGCCAAGAGCTGCTGCTCCGGCAAAACCGTCAGCGCCTGCCGCCGTGGTCGAGACTAGCTCCGATCCTCCCGTGAACAAGATGCGACGGCGGATCGTCTGGGCGACGGTCGCCGGATCGCTCATCACTTTCTTCCTGATGTTTGTGCGGTTCTTCCTGCCGCGTTCGATTCTCGAACCTTCCAGCACATTTCGTATCGGAGCGCCGGCTGATTACGCGCTCGGCGTCGACACGAAGTGGCAGCAGCAATATCGCATCTGGGTGACAAGAACGTCGGATCGTCTCTTCGTCATCTACGCGCGCTGCACGCATCTCGGCTGCACTCCGGACTGGAAAGCGAGCGAAAACAAGTTCAAGTGTCCGTGCCATGGCAGTGGTTACGACAGTGAGGGAATCAACTTTGAAGGCCCTGCGCCGCGGCCGATGGACCGGGCGAAGGTGACGCTCGACGCTGAAGGGCAGATCGTCGTGGATGTCGGCACCCTCTTCGAATGGCCGAAGGGTGAGAAAAGCGAGTTTGACGATAAAGACGCCTTTATCAACGTCTAAACCGCGGATAAACGGTTATGGCAGATAGTTCCGATCCAAAAGACACAAAGCAACTCACGACCGGCGAAGACGGCAGTAAAAGCCTGATTACGCGCGTGAAGGAGACCGGCGGCGCGCTCAAGGACCGCGCGATCGACGAGGCGAAGGAATACAAGGATCCGCAGGACACGCAGCTTTGGAAGTCGATCTTTCGCGTCTCGCACGATCGTTCCGATCCGCGCAACCGCTCGCTCGCGATTCTTTCCAACGTCTTCCTGCACCTGCATCCGGCGAAGATCAATCGCGACGCCGTGCGTTACCCGTTCACGTGGGGCATGGGCGGAATCACTTTCTACCTGTTCATCGTGCTGACTTTCACCGGGGTGTTGCTGATGTTCTACTACCACCCCACGAAGCTCGACGCGTTTCGCGACATTCTTTATCTCGAGCACGACGTGCCGTTCGGAAAGTTGTTGCGCAACATGCACCGCTGGGCGGCGCACTTGATGGTCATCACGACCTGGCTGCACATGTTCCGCGTCGTGTTGACGGGTTCTTATAAAAGACCGCGCGAGTTCAACTGGTGCGTCGGCGTGGTGCTGCTGGTGTTGACCTTGTTGCTTTCGTTTACCGGCTACCTGCTGCCGGACGATCAGCTCGGTTTCTGGGCGGTCACCGTGGGCACGAACATGGCGCGCGCGACGCCGATGCTGGGTCACGAAGGACCGTTCGGGCCGCAACTCGGTTTGACTGCTTATAACGACGTGCGCTTCGGTTTGCTCGGCGGATCGATCGTCGACTCGAATGCGTTGCTGCGTTCGTACATCTGGCATTGCATCGGCATTCCCCTCGTCGCGTCGATCTTTATGGCTGTGCACTTCTGGCGCATCAGGAAAGACGGTGGCATCTCGGGGCCCGCGCCGGTGATGCTCGAGTCCGAGATGAAAACGATCGCGAAGAAGAAATAGCTACCATGCGAAGATTCATCAACAAGTGGACGATTTTGGGAGTGCTTTTACTGATTGCGGTCCTCTGGGCAATCAACGTCCAGGATTGGCATCAGCTCTGGACGATCTCGTCAGCGCCTGACAACGTGCCGATCGTGGCGATGTTGTTCCTCGTGCCGTTCTTCACCTGGATGGGCGTCAGGCAGGCGGTGGCGAACGATCGCCTCGTCGAACAGCTCGAAGCGGATCCAAAACTGGCCAAGACGCACCATCGCAAAATCGAGCCGTGGCGGCCAGGCTGGGCACGAGAGCTACACGTTTGGCCCTATCTTGTCCGAATTGAGTTTCTTGCCACCGTGATTGTCACGGTGGTTCTTTTTGTCTGGTCCATCACGCTCAACGCACCCCTCGAAGAACCCGCGAATCCGAACCTGACCATGAATCCTTCGAAGGCGCCGTGGTACTTCCTCGGCCTACAGGAGATGCTGGTCTACTTCGATCCGTGGATCGCAGGCGTAGTGATGCCGTCGATCATTATGGTCGGCTTGATGGTCTTTCCGTACGTCGATTCGAACCCATTCGGCAATGGTTATTACACGCTTAAACAGCGTCGCTTTGCGCTCTGGATGTTTGGCGCGGGCTTTTTGATGTGGATCGTTTTGATCGTGATCGGGACCTTCATTCGCGGGCCGGGTTGGATCTGGTTCTGGCCGGGACAGACGTGGGACCACAATGCAGTCGTGTTCGACAAGAACGTCGACCTGCACGACATGATCGCGCAGAGCGCGGTCGGCAAGGCGCTGCATCTCGGGTTCCTCGCGGTGAATCCGTTCAAGTTTATCTTCGGATTGTTAGTGGTCAGCGGCTTCTATCTGGTAGGCGCGCTCTTCTTTCACTGGCTGATGACAGTCGACTTCAAGCGGATCAGGTTCCCGCGCGGGTTCAGTCTCACTGAGCTTCATCGCAGCCTGTTTCCGAAGAACGAGTTCGAGCAGAAACTGTTGGCGCGCACGAGCCTGTTGCAATACCTGACGTTTCAGTTTTTCGCAGTGAGCGTATTGCTGGCGCTGCCGGTGAAACTGATTTTGCGCCTGGCGTTGACCATCAAGTACGTGTGGGTAACTCCCTGGTTCAACATCTGAGTAGTGCGGAGGGAAGATCACAGTGGCGGCCATTCCAGGACCCGGCGAGTCGTTAGTTAAAAGGGAAGCCGATCTACCGGCAGAAGATCCGATTGCCAGTCGTTCCACGAGCGGCTGGATGTTGATGTCGGCGCTGTTGTTGACGATCTCCATTGCCTGGGCGCTCTACGATGAAGCGTTCGGCCAGCGTCCCTGGAAGGGGATGCAGAAGGAGTTTGTCAGCCGCTACACGCGCTATCTCGACAGTATCAAGGCGAACGCCGGCAAGACCGAAGCGGAGCTGAAGGAAAGCCCCGAGTATCAGCAGTTCGATGCTGAAGAGAAAGCGGCGCGTGCCGAGGTTCAACCCGAGATAGACCAGATCGATGCCGACGTAAAGCGCGTGCAAGCCAAGCTCAACGCGATTACCGACACATTTCAAAACCAGCGCGGCCGCCTCACCGTCATCAACTACAACATCGAAACCGCTGAGGGTAAGGCGAAGGACCGATATCGCCACCAGGCTGAGGAGAAGAGGCAGGAACAGGTCACTGTCGAACTGCCGTCAGACGATGGCAAGTCTACTGTCACGCAACATCTCAATTACGCTCAACTCGAGAAGCTTTACGACGAACTGCGCGACCAGAAGGCCAAAGGCTTAGGCAGAAAAGCCGAACTGTTGAAGACACCTTCGGAGCTGGCGAAGAAGCGCGACGACTATCTCAAAAATCATCTGGTTGGACTTGGTCCGACGCAGATTGAAAACCTGAAGACCAAGATGGCCAATTACGATTACTCGATCCTCGGCCATCAAATCAGTGTCAACGCTTACAAGATCGTGGACCGTTGCGAAGTTTGTCACGCCGGCATTCGCGAGCCACTCGATTTGACGCCAGCGAGCCTCGCTCCCGATGGTCCAGGCAAAAAGCCGGATAGTTTAGCGCGCGCGTTTGTAAGTCACCCAAACCGGGAAATTCTGCAAATTCACAAGCCCGATACATTTGGTTGCGCCAGTTGTCACTGGGGCAACGGACGTGCAACTACCAGCGACATGAAAGGTCACGGCCGTCACCGTTTCTGGCTGTGGCCCATGTTTGAAAAAGAGAATACAGAGGCGGGATGCCAGCAGTGTCACGCGCGCGATCGTGTGACGCAGGGAGCGGAGACGCTGAATCTCGGTCGCGACCTGTTCATGCAGCGCG
>DASSEB010000400.1:0-19334 GCA_035696765.1 Pyrinomonadaceae bacterium
GCGATCGGATTATCCCAATGAGTCAGAGTGTGAGAGAAGTATTGATAGAGCAACGCCAGACTCAAGAAGGTGATCTTGTGTTCGCTTCGAGACGAATTGTTAAGAGGCGCATGGATGAAGGTCTGGTGGATGTGAAGAAGGGTTTCGTCGCGGCGTGCATTGACGCCGGGATCGCTGACTTTCACTTTCACGACTTACGTCACACGTTTGCGACGCGACTAGGTGATGCAGGATGCAACGCAACGACGATTGCGCGACTCTTGGGCCATTCAAACATTCAGATGTCCATGCGCTACACGCATGCATCTGACGACAGCCTGCGAAATGCCGTCGAACACGCACAAATCGGTCGCGTCACAACTGCGTCACAAACACTAAAACAGCCACTCACGCGAGTGGCTGTAAATACTTGATTCTATTGGAGCCGGCTGCCGGAGTTGAACCGGCGACCTTCTAATTACGAATCAGACGCTCTACCAACTGAGCTAAGCCGGCTGATGCGGGAAATAACAGTGCGGAAACGCGATTGAAATATACGAACGCGATGTTTGCGGTGTCAAGCCGGATAAAAGTAATGTAGTGTCCTCATCACCAAGATCGAACAGGAGGGACTGTATGCCGAAGGATGCGACGAAGAATGTAGATCGGTACAAGATTCGAGGCGGGCAAATTAATGAGTTTGATTACACCAAGAATCAGGAAGAGTTTGCTGAAAGAGGCACAAAGGTCGCTAACCCGACGAAAGCAGCCGCAAAGGGCACAAAGAGCGCAAAGAAGGGCATGAGCGGCAAGAAGGCGGCTGCTCGAAAGACTGCGAAGAAGTAGTTTGATTCCCGCGGAAGAAGTCAGTTTGAGTAGTATGTGTTGTTCCCCCAAGTTATTCGTTCTGCGGCTCGCTTTGTTGTTGCTTGTGGCCTGCATGGCTCAAGCGGCCCTTGCACAGAACAGCTCGAAGAGACTTCCATCGGCCGAGAAGATTGTCGACAACTACCTCAAAGCGACAGGCGGAAAGAAAGCGGCGAGCGCGCTGAGAGACGCGACCTACGAGTGGATCGTTCAACTCAACAACCAACCGATCGGCACCGCGCGCACGCAACGAAAAGCGCCTGCCTCTGAACGCTCGGAACTGACGTTCGGCAACGGCCAGATCATCTCCGCAACCAACGCCAGATCCGCATGGGAAGTCGGGCTCGATAATCACCTGCGAACCCTGACCGGTCTCGAAAGCGCCGCTGCAAAGCTCCGCGCGTCGCTCGACTCCTCGCGTCTCATCAATTTCAAAAAAGCCAACGTGCTCGCGCGCGTGGTATCGCTGGGCGATCTCGCCACGGAGCCCGCATACATCGTGGAGTTCTCAACGCGGAGCGGCGCGCGGTTTCAGTATTACTTCAGTGTGAAGACGTCGTTGATAACCAAGATCACGGGCGACGTTAAAAAGACCCGCTTGCTCTTCGACGACTATCGATCGGAACAAGGCATGCTCGAACCGCATCGCGTGCGCATGAACGTCGATGGTTCCGGAGAACTCACGCTGCTCCTACAGAGTGTCAAATACAACACGGGTATCGACGATCGTGTCTTCGATCCACCCGCCGCAACTGAAAGCCTCGACGTCGCGGCGTTGCTGCGCGAAGTCGAACGTAACCAGGAGGAAATCGAGAAACGAGTTGCGGAATACGCGTTCACCCAGACTGAAACTGATCGCGAACTCAACGACAAAGGTGAACTCAAAAAACAAACTGTCAAAGTTTACGAAATCTATCCACTGCCAAATCGCGAACCGGTGCAAAAGCTGATCAGCGAGAACGGTGTACCTCTTTCTGCCGAACGCGCTGCGAAGGAAGATCGACGCGTGCAGGAAGAATTCCTCAAGGCCGAACGCGACAAGGAAAAAGACGAGAGGAAGGTGGCGCAACTGCGCGCCGAGCGCGAGAAAAAGGAGAAGGAAGGGACGGAGATTTCCCCGTTTCTGAAGGCGTGCGAATTTGTTTCACCGCGTCGTGAAATTTTGGAAGGCCGCGAGACGATTGTCTTCGATTTCCGTCCGCGTTCCGGTTTTCGTCCAAGGAACCGGGAAGAGAGTTTGATTGCGAAGCTGATTGGCGTAGTGTGGATCGATCCGGTTGACAAGCAGGTGATCAGGTTGGAAGCGCGACTCGCGGAAGCTTTCAAGATGGCGGGAGGGTTGCTCGTTTCGCTCAAACCCGGAGCGGCGCTCGTCGTCGAACAGACGCGAATGGACCAGGGTGTTTGGCTGCCGCGCTTTGCGCACGTGAATCTGTCGATGAAGTTCCTGGTGTTTGCCGGGAATGATTTCAACAAGACGATCGAGTGGAGTGATTACAAGCATTTCTCAGGCGATGTGAAGGATTACAAGATTGATACGCCGGCAAAACCGTGACCACGACCACGGATTAGACGGATACTTAAAGAGATGAGCGCGGATCAGATACACGTGATTGGGGGTGGGTTGGCGGGCGTTGAGGCTGCGTGGCAGGCGGCGCAAAGAGGCGTGCGGGTGAATTTATATGAAATGCGGCCAATGACGCAGACGCCCGCGCATCGCACTGACAAACTCGCCGAGATCGTTTGTTCAAACTCGCTCAAGTCTGACGAACCCGGGACAGCGTCCTATTTATTAAAGGAGGAGTTGCGGCAGGGTGACTCGCTGGTGATGAGTGCGGCAGCGGAAACGCGCGTTCCGGCCGGCGCGGCGCTCGCAGTTGATCGAGAGAAATTCGCCAAGCTGATTACTCAACGCATCGAGAACGAACCGCGCATCGACTTGATCCGCGAAGAAGTCACGAGCATTCCTGAAGACGGAATCACGATTATCGCCACCGGGCCGTTGTCATCCGACGCGTTGACCGCGGAGATCATGAGGCTAACCGGCAGCGATCAGATGTATTTTTACGACGCCATCGCGCCGATCGTCTCCGCCGATTCGATCGATACTTCGGTCGCGTTTCGTGCGGCGCGTTATGACAAAGGCGGCGACGATTATCTCAACTGCCCGTTCGACGAAGAACAGTACGCGCGCTTCTATTCGGAGTTGCTGGACGCGAAGAGCGTCCCCTTGCAGCGCTTTGAACAGACGCGCTGGTTTGAAGCGTGTTTGCCAATCGAGGAACTGGCGCGTCGTGGTGTCGACACGCTGCGCTTCGGTCCGATGAAGCCGGTCGGTTTGCGCGATCCGAAGACTGGTCGCGAGCCTTACGCCGCGGTGCAGTTGCGCCAGGAAAATTTAATGGCCGACGCATACAGCCTCGTGGGCTTCCAGAATCATCTACGCTACGGCGAACAAGCGCGAGTGTTGCGACTCATCCCGGGATTACAGAACGCCGAATTTTTGCAGTTTGGGCAAATTCATCGCAACACCTACATCTGTTCACCGCGCGTGCTCGACGCGACGATGCAGATGCGCGACCGTCCGAACGTCTTTTTCGCGGGACAGATAACCGGTGTCGAGGGTTACGTCGAGTCAGTGGCAATGGGCTGGCTGGCAGGTGTGAACGCCGCTCGACTCGCCTCGGGTGCGGGTTTACTGCAAGCTCCCGCTCGCAGCGCGACCGGAGCATTGGCGCATTACGTTTCGCACGCGGACGCGAAGAACTTCCAGCCGGTTAACATCACCTTCGCGCTTTTGCCGCCGCTGCCGGAACCTACGAAGCGCAACGCGCGTAAAAAGCGGGAACGCAGGCAGTTGCAAGTAGAATTGGCCTTGAAAGAATGGGCAGAGTGGCTCCAGCAAAATCACACAAAACGAGAAAGCGCGCAGGTGGGCTAACGAACTTTGCGTTAGTGCTGCTGGTGCTTTTCTTTTGCGCGGCACTCAATGCCGAAGGGCAATCAGGCAGACGCCAGGAGCCCGGCAAAGCGAAGCCACCGACCGGGCCTATCGCGGATCCAAGTCGCCCGGGCGCGTCAATCAAGACCACTACAAAGAGCGCCACCGATGAAGTCGATCCAAACGACATCGTCCGCATCAGCTCGAACCTTGTTCCGATCCCAGCGTCTGTTATCGACAAGCGCGGCAATGCAGTTATCAATTTGAAGTTGGATGACTTTGAACTACGCGTCGACGGCGAACCGCGTCCGCTCAGCGATCTGACGCGCTCGGAAACGAGTGTTCGGCTCGCGATGCTTTTTGATAACAGCGGCAGTCTCGACGCCGCGCGCGAATTTGAAAAGCAAGCGGCCATTCGCTTCTTCCGAAAGGTGCTGCGCGCAGCAGACGAAGCCGCGATTTACTCGATTGAAACTGACAGCTACCTCGCCCAGCCGCTGACAAAGGACGTCGGTCGTCTCGAACAAACGATCGCGATGTTCGGCAAACCTGAAGGCGGCACTTCGCTCTTTGACGCCATTGTTGGAGCTGCAAGCTACCTGCGGCCATACTCGGGTCGCCGCGTCCTCGTCATCGTTTCAGATGGAATCGAAACCACCAGCCACATCAGCGACTTCGATTCCGTGGTCCAGCATGTGCTCGCCGACGACTGCCAGATCTATGTGGTCCAAACCGGATTGTACGAAGGAGCAAATCTGCGCGCGCTGGCTGCGGAACGTCGCATGGAACAGTTGTCAGGACAAACAGGCGGCGCCGTCTATCTTCCGAAGACCACCGCTCAGCTCGACGTCGCTTTCGATCAGATCGCCGCGGACCTCGCGCAGCAGTATGTTTTGAGTTACTACCCGAGCGCTGAACATCGCGATGGCCGCCTGCACAATCTCGAGCTGCGTATCAAATCGCGAAATGATGTTCGCGTCCGGTCGCGAAAGGGGTATTATGCGCCGAAGCCCGCGCCGTCCGCGGGCTACTAGACAGGATGCGCAATCTCGTCGATCAATTTCTCGAACACCTCCGTTACGAACGCAACGTCAGCGAACACACCTTACGCAACTACGCCAGCGACCTCGAACAGTTCATACACTTCCTTACTGCGGACGGAAAGCGAGAAGCGCCTGACGTCGCCGCGATCGATCATCTGACGATCCGTGAGTGGATGGCCGCGCTTCACACAGCACAGAAAAGTAAACGATCGATCGCGCGTAAGCTTGCGGCACTGCGCACGTTCTTCCAGTTTCTCGTGCGCGAGGGAATGCTGGAAATGAATCCCGCCAAACTCGTCTCGACGCCGCGCCTGGAGAAGAAGCTGCCGAAACATCTCTCGATCGAAGAGGCGATCAGGTTTATCGAGTCTCCCGATCCGGAGACTGATCTCGGGAAACGGGATCGCGCGATGCTGGAGTTGATGTATGCGACGGGCGTGCGCGTGGCGGAGTTAACGACGCTTGATATTGGAGACGTCGATTTCAAGAACCAGTTGATACGAGTGACGGGCAAGCGAAGAAAGCAGCGGATCGTGCCTTTTGGCGATCCGGCTGGCGCAGCCCTTCGCGGCTATCTGGACGTGCGCGACAAGTTTCTTTTCAACGCGCCGATCTCGAAGCGTGATGACGAAGCGCTCTTCCTGAACTACCAGGGAACGCGAATCACGACGCGATCGGTCGGGCGCATGGTCGAGAAATACATTGGCATCTGCGCCGGCATGCACAACATCAGCCCACACGCGTTGCGCCACTCGTTCGCGACGCACCTGCTCGACAGCGGCGCAGACCTGCGCGATATCCAGGAACTGCTGGGCCATGCGCGGCTCTCAACCACGCAGGTCTACACACATGTTTCGATGGAGAAGTTGATCGAGGTCTACGACAAAGCGCACCCCAAAGCGTAATTAACCGCGGATTACACGGATTACAAAGTCGGCAGATCGTCGTCGCCATTCGCGCTTTCAATTGCGGCCTGGCAGGCGGCGTCGTAGCGCGCGGTGGGCAGCGCTTCGAGGCGCCGTTCGTCGATTGGTTGACTGCAACGCGCACAGATCCCGTAGCTTCCTTCCTTCATACGCAAGAGCGCCTGATCGATGTCGGCAACGACCTGTGAACTGCGTTCGCCGAGACGCAACGCGATCTCTTTATTCAAATCCTGCACTGAAAGATCCACGCTGTCTTTGACGCCGTCGTCGTAGAGCTCGAGCGCAGCCGCTTGATCCGTGCGGACCTGGTCCGTGTGTTGTCGTAATTGTTCGAGAAGAAGACCTCGGAAGTGTTTGAGTTTTTCAGCGTCCACCTGTTAACCCTTGTAGCCAGTAGTCTGTAATGCAGGCGGAGTTTACCAAATCCTGATCGGATTGCGAATTTCGACTGGGAATCCGCATTACGAAATTCGCAATCCAATTCTAAAACCTGGCGATCAGAGCGACACGGGCACCACGCGGCGCGCCCGGTGAGATGTTGTTGTTGCCGTCAGCGTTGAGATAGTACTGCGTATCGAAGAGGTTCTGAATGTTGGCTTGGAGTCGCCATTTCTCAGTGACGGAAAAGAACACGGCCGCATCCGCACGCGTGTAACCCGGCAGCACGACTGCGTTATCGACTGCCGCGAACATGTCGGAGCGGTGAATGACACCGAGTCCGAGCCCGAGCCTCGGTAACGCTTTGTAGTTATTCCACAACGAGAACGTGTGATGCGGCACGAGCCCGACGTGCGCGCCCTTCGCTGCGGAGATCGTGGCGCTGCTGATGAACGCGTCCTGGTAGGCGTAGCCGCCGGCGATACTCCACTTCGACGTCACCGCGCCGTTCAAGCCGAGTTCGTATCCGTCGGTACGTTGACTGCCGGTCTGCAGGATTCTGGTCGGGTCGTTCGGATCAGTGGCGCGGGTGTTGGTGCGATCTTGCCGGTAAAGCGCAGTGGTTAGTGAGAGGTTACGACGGATGTCCCACTTTGCTCCGAGTTCGTAGTTACTGAATTTCTCGGGCTTCGCTTGTTGAGTGATGGACGTCAGAGATGAAAACTGATCGCCTGAACTCGGCAAGTAAGCGACGCCGTAGTTCACGTAGATCGAAAGCGGCGTGATCGGTTTTACGATGACGCCCGCGCGCGGCGAAACCAAACGGTCGATACGTCGCAGCTCCTGACCGTTTCGGTTGTTGTGAAACTGTAGATCGAAATAGTCGAAACGCAGGCCCGTCACGACTTGAAGATAGCGATTGATCTCGATCTGGTCCTGAATGTACGTGGCGCCGAGATTTGTCTTGATGTGATTGTCGGCGTCGGTCGCGTTCTGCCGGTACGTGATCGGCGTGTTGATTACGGGATCCGATAAGCGCGCGAGAATCGAAGTCGCGGTGTTGTTAAAGAATCCAGTGCGGCGGAAGTTGTCAGTGAGTTGTCTTCCTACTTCAGCGCCGCCGAGAAAGTTGTGACGAACGGATCCAGTGGAAGCATTGAACGTGACGTCCGTTTGATTGAAAAGATTGCGGCGCTTGGTGGAGTTGTTGTAACTGGAGATCGAGACGAAGTTCTTGTCTGCCGTCACCGCGCCCGGCACGTAGTTTTGATACATACGATCGTAGTCGCCAAACATCGTGCGATTGTGAATGTTGAAGCGGCCCGCCTGATGGTCGATGCTGGCTGAGGCGAGATTCACACCAGCGCGCACGAAGCTGTTGTCAGGATTTCCGAAGAAGGTTTGGATCGGAACATCTACCGGCCGCCCGCGGAATGAGGGAATGCCGCGATCGGCGACGCGGCCGTCGTGAAAGTATTCGTAAGAGAGCTTGACGGCTGTTTTTGGACCAACGATCAGCGTCGCGGTCGGATTAACGCCATAACGTTCCAGGTTGACATGATCTCGGAAGCTGCCGGAGTTTTCGTAAACGCCGTTGAGCCTCAACGCGACCTTATCGCCAAATGGTTGATCGAAATCGCCGCTGAAGCGCTTGTTACCAAAAGAGCCGCCCTGAAGAGTGATTTCGCGTAAAGCAGAGAAACCCGCTTCCTTACTCACGCGGTTAATAACACCACCACCGCCGCCGCGGCCAAACATCATCGAGTTTGGTCCTTTGAGGGCTTCGACGCGCTCAACGTTGTAGAGATCGCGGTAGTACTGAACGTCATCGCGAACGCCGTTGAGAAAGAAGTCAGCGCTCGTGCTGTTGCCGCGAATGATGAGCTGATCGCGATTGTTCTCGCCCTGATGCGAGGTAATTCCCGGAACGTAAGCGACGACATCCGAGATGCTCGACAGCGATTGATCGCGAATCTGTTCCTTTGTGACGACGGAGATCGATTGCGGAATGTCGCGGAGTGGCGTCAAAGTTTTCGTCGCGCTGTTGATCGAATTCACGCCGTAAGCCGCCGTGTCGGTGATCGTGACGACAGCGTTTGATGGACCTACTGTCAGCACCACTTCGAGCGGCGTGGTATCGGCGCTGTCTTTAAGAAGGCTTACCGTTTGAGTAACTTCGGAGAAGCCCTCGGCCATTATCCGTACCTGATATTCGCCGGGTGCGAGCGCCACCGAGAATTCGCCGTTTCTATCGGTGACCGCGGTGGAGGAGGGGAGTCCGGCTGCGCCAATCCAGATGTCAGCGCCAGGGATGGCGGCGCGATTCGGATCGAGCACCTTGCCCTGCAGGTTCTTCTTCGTCGTTACCTGGGCGAAGATCGGTGTGATTAGGATTCCCGAGAGGAGAACAAGCAAAAAGGAACGATGAAACCGCGCGAACATTGTATTGACCTTTCCGTTGACGGCGACGTCGGCGTGACTCGTAAAGCGCGAAATTGAAATCCGATTTCAATTTCAGAGCGGGCAGGATAATACAATGATTCGGGATTTACAAGGGGCGAGTTGGAATGCGCGTAAGGAAGGCTGCGAGGAGCGGAATCGTGAGCTCGTGGTGCCCGGTGATTGAATAACCGCGCCCGGCGCCGTTCTCTGTTGGACGCCGGACTACGTTCGTCAACGGCCGGTAGGATTGAATGAAGTCGAAGTTCGCGGTGGTGATGTCCGAGAGGGTGTGGCCCAGGTTGCGCACGAGCGTCACGCACTTGAGAAAGACCTCGGGCAGGACCACCGCCGATCCGATATTGAGATAAACTCCGCCGCCGTCCATTCGTCGCACGAGCTCCGCGAGATAACGAAAGTCCGTGTGCGTCGTGGCGCCAAGCGCTGCGCCGTCAAAACCTGGGTGGAAGTGTGCGATGTCGCCGCCGATGGTAACGTGAGCGGTGAAGGGAATCTTCGACTCGTACGCAGCGCAAAGAAGAGAATAATCGCGATGCTTTGGATTGCGCGCGAGCAACGCGCGTCCGACAGCTTCACCGAGGCCGATCTGATCTTTCGCCCCATCACGCGCTGCGCCGTTTAGCAGTTGGCCCGTTTCTTCGGCACCGCCGAACACGCCTTCGGAAAGGGTTGCGTCTACGTCTTCGGACGTCGAGCCGACCATCGCGATCTCTGCGTCATGGACCAGCACCGAGCCGTTCGCGGCAATGCCGTTCACGAATCCCTGCTTCATCAGATCAATAATCACAGGCGCGAGACCAGTCTTGATGACATGCCCGCCGATACCCCAGATGACGGGTTTCTTCAACTCGCGTGCACGCAGAATGCGCGCGCACAACTCGCGCAACGACTGACCCGCGAGAACGTTTGGAAGACTGTCGAGAAAATCCTCGAGCGATGAATCAGCACTTAGCGGTTTAGCGAAATCCTGTAGGTTGACTTTGCTGTGTCGTGACGCAAGCGGGTAGGTTTTTACTTTATCGAGTTCGAGGGGGGTTAGATCATCTTCGTAAATGGATGGCAAGTTTAACTCTGCTCCGGCTACAGATGTTCGGCGTCGGCTAAATCCTGGGAGCGGCCCGTAGCTAACTTGTTCTGTTTCAGCAAGGCTCGTGAAATGAAAGGAACCTTTAAGCCCCCGATTTCCCCGATCTCGCGAGAGGCCCATGCTTCCCGAAAACTAACCCCACTCAGAACAGTCAAGACATCAATTCGATTTGGGGCAACACCCAATTGGACCACCTGATCCTTATGCGAAAGCTCTTCTTGCGTTAAGCCAATATCGCCAAAGCCAAAATCCCGAAGTGCTCGAAGAATGCGTTCCGCATTTTCACTGGATTTTTCCACGAACAGATCAATATCTGAGGTATATCTGGCGTGCCCGTGATAAGCCAGCGCAAACGCACCAACAATCACGAAGTGTACGTCATGAGCATTCAATAATTCGACAAACTCTCTTAAATCCTTTTGTAAGTTCATCGCCGTAAGGGCTGCAATATTCTCTCAGGAATAAAAGATTTTGTATTCGCTGCGCGGGTGAAAGAGAACGTTCATACTCCCTGTCCGCTGCTTCAGCCTCCTCGAAAGACGAGAACACTTTAAAGGCGGTCCTGTCGAATTCAAATGATTGCTCCATGCAGGAAGTATAACACGTGCCTTATGGCTCGGCCTTTGGCCGTCCGTTGTTCTGGTTGCCATTGCAGTTGCGTGTGATTCGGCCATTGAGCAGCGGTCGCAGCACCTGGCCGGTGTGCGAGCGGCGCGAGCGTGCAACTTCTTCGGGAGTGCCGGCGGCGACGACGCGTCCGCCGTGTTCGCCGCCTTCCGGGCCAAGGTCGATGATGTAGTCGGCCGATTTGATCACGTCGAGATTGTGCTCGATGACGAGCACGGTATTTCCCAACGAGACGAGACGCTGTAAAACGTCGAGCAGCTTGTGAACGTCCGCGAAATGCAAGCCGGTCGTCGGTTCGTCAAGAATGTAAATGGTCCTGCCGGTTGCGCGTTTCGACAGTTCTTTTGCGAGTTTGATGCGCTGGGCTTCGCCGCCTGAAAGTGTCGTCGCTGATTGGCCCAGCTTGATGTAACCCAGACCGACATCGAGCAGCGTCTGGAGCTTCTGGTTTATTTGCGGAATGTTCTCGAGCAACGGCAGCGCTTCCTCGACCGTCGTATCGAGCAGGTCCGCTATGGACTTGCCTTTATACTTCACCGCCAAAGTCTCGCGGTTGTAACGCGCGCCGCGACACACATCGCAAAGCACGTAAACGTCGGGCAGGAAGTTCATCTCGATACGTTTCATGCCGTCGCCTTCGCACGCCTCACAACGCCCACCTTTAACGTTGAACGAGAAGCGGCCCGGCTTGTAACCGCGTTCACGCGATTCGGGCAGCATCGCGTAGAGCTCGCGCAACGGCGTGAACAAGCCAGTGTAAGTGGCCGGATTCGATCTCGGTGTGCGGCCGATAGGTGACTGGTCGATCTCGATTACCTTGTCGACGTGTTCCAGACCCTCGATCGCTTTGTATGGACCAGGCTCGGTTGATGAACCGTAGAGATGCTGTGCGAGGGCGTAGTAAAGAATGTCTTCGACGAGCGTCGATTTGCCTGAACCGGAAACACCGGTCACGACTGTCAACAACCCTAACGGAAACGAAACATCAATCTCTTTCAGGTTATTTGCGTAAGCGCCGGTAATCGTCAGGTACTTTCCGTTCGGCGATCTTCGTTCGGCGGGCACTTCGATCTTTCTCGCGCCGCGAATATACAGTCCGGTAATCGACTCCGGATTCTCCGCCACGTCCGCCGCAGTGCCGACTGCGACGACTTCGCCGCCGTGTGCACCCGCGCCTGGTCCAAGATCCACGACGTAATCAGCGCGCCGGATCGTCTCTTCGTCGTGCTCGACGACAAGGACCGTGTTACCGAGATCGCGCAGCGCAGACAGTGTGTCCAGTAGCTTCTGATTGTCGCGCGGGTGCAGCCCGATCGAAGGCTCGTCAAGCACGTAAAGAACTCCGCGCAACTGCGAGCCGATCTGTGTGGCGAGTCGAATCCGCTGGCCTTCGCCGCCCGAAAGTGTTGACGATGAGCGGTCGAGAGTCAGGTAGCCGAGTCCCACCGTCTCCAAAAAGCGCAACCGGTTTTTGATTTCGCGCAGTATCGGGCCGGCAATCTGCTCTTCACGAGAATTCAGAGCCACCTGTTCGAACGCTTCGACAGAGTCTTCAATTGGCAGCGACGTGTATTCAGCAATACCGCGCCCACCGACTTTGACCGAGAGTGAATCGGAGCGCAGTCGCTGACCTTTGCACTCGCTGCACACGGTTGGTGAAACCAACTCTTCGAGTGCGACCCGGATCTTTTCGGAAGGTGCTTCGCTCAAGCGCTCTTCGAGCCAACTGAGCGCGCCCTTCCACTCGTTCTGATAAGAGTAAAGTCCCTGATGGAAAGTGAGTTTGCCGTTGACTCCATTCAGAAATCCCTCGTGCACTTCCTTCGGCAACTCTTCAAAAGGCTTCTTCGGATCGGCGTGGAAGTGTTTGCAGACGGCAAGCAACGCGCTGCGGAGATACGCGGAGCCCTGCTTGTCAGAGGTGCCCATGAATCCCAGCCGCTCGGGAGTCTGCCACGCCTCGGGAATCAACTTCAGCGAGTCGATCTCCATCACCGTTCCCAAACCGTGGCAGCGCTTGCATGCACCGTAAGCTGAATTGAACGAGAAGGAGCGCGGCTCGAGCGGCGGAACGTTGATGCCGCAATTCACGCAAGCCATTCGTTCCGAGTAGAGCTTTTCTTCGCCGTCGACAATCGAAATCAGGACCGCGCCGCCAGTCAGCTTCAACGCCGTTCTGATCGAATCGGTCAGTCGTTCGCGAATGCCGGCCTTGATCAGGAGACGATCGACGACTGCTTCAATCGTGTGGTTCCTTCGTTTGTCGAGCCGGATCTCCTCGTCGAGCGAGAGCAGTTCACCATCGACGCGCGCGCGCAGGAAGCCTTCCTTTGCCAGCTTCTCGAGTTCTTTCTTGAACTCGCCCTTGCGACCGCGAACGATCGGCGCCAGCACCATTACGCGCTCGCCTTCAGGCAATCCGAGCACGTTCTGCACGATTTGATCGACGCTCTGCCGCGTGATGGCCGCGCCGCAGATGTGACAGTGCGGAATGCCCACTGATGAAAACAGCAGCCGCATGTAGTCGTAGATCTCGGTCACCGTTCCGACAGTCGATCGCGGACTACGCGAGACAGTCTTCTGCTCGATTGAGATGGCGGGCGAGAGACCGTCAACCGAATCGACGTCCGGTTTTTCGAGTTGATCGAGAAACTGGCGGGCGTAAGCTGAGAGCGACTCGACGTAGCGGCGCTGTCCTTCTGCGTAGATGGTGTCGAAAGCGAGGGACGATTTGCCTGACCCGGAGAGGCCGGTAATTACAGTAAAGCGATCGCGCGGGATGTCGACGTTGATGTTTTTTAGGTTGTGCTGGCGAGCGCCCCTAACACTGATGCGATCAATGGCCATAGCGAAAACCAGCCATTCTAGCGGACTGATTTTCGCGCGGCAAGGGAAGCGGGATCAGAAGTTGAATCGCATCCCGAGTTCCATGCGCCGCGGTGATTGCGCGGAGGTTGCCTGGCCGAAGAAAGGCGAGGTTTGCACGCCTGAAAACGCGCCGAGGTTCGCATGATTTAGAAGATTGAACGCTTGCGCGTACAGCTCGAATCGATACTTCTTCGTGGAGGCGCCGGGTAATGAGGGTGGCGCAGCGCCATCTCCACCGATGCGAACCATGCGCACTTGCGGCCCGCCCGCTTGCTGTTGTTCCGGTCCGAAACTTCTTCCCCAACTCATGCGCGAGCCAATCTCCCAACGCGAAGCACTACGCGCGCTGTTTCGTCCAACGCCGAACGGTCGGTCGTTGATGACAGTGTCGCCGTTATCGTCGAAGCCGGTGGTGATGTTGTAAGGCAGAGCGGAAGTCGCCTGGAAGATTGTCGAGATAGCAAACCCCATCGGCAGCCGCTTGCTGATGAAGCCGGAGATCAGGTGACGCATGTCGCTCGCCGCCGGCCCGCGATCCGCGCGCACGTTAAAATTATTCGAAGGCAAACTAAACGGACTATCAGCTTCGTTTGTACTCTTCATCAGCAGGTAGTTCACGTTCCAGAAGAGCCCGTTATTCATAAATCTCGGCGGCCCGATTCCGATCATCAGCCGGTGAGTCGATTGATAAGCCGACGATTCAATGTTCGTAATGTTGCCGAGCGCCGGATCGGGGCGGCCAAAACCCGGAACGGGCGCGTTGAGATTACGACCGTGGAGCAGGTGCACGCCACGTTGATACTGATAATTCGTCGTCAGGCGAAACAGCTTGAACGGGTTCGTCTCGACACCGATTGAAGATTGGATGATGTACGGAATCTGTAGATCGGGATCGACCTGAATGCGACTCGGCGGGAACACCGTCTGCATGCCGCCGCTGAAAGGATTCGGGTAACCCGGATTGGCAATCACGAGATCCTGTTGCCGCTGGCCATTGACGCGCAGAGTTTGTTCAAACGTTTGCGCCGTGAACCAGTCGTAAAAAATGCCCGCGCCGCCGCGCACCGTGATCGAGCCGCTCTTTTTTGGCGACCAGACAAAACCGAGACGCGGAGCGACGTTGAACTTACCCGACACGTGACTTTGCAGTTCGTGGCGAACGCCGTAGCTGATCGTCAGGTTCTTGCGCAGGCGGTAGTCGTCCTGAACGTACCAGCCGAATTGATATTGCCGGTACTTCACGGTCGGATCGCCGATTCTTTGCGTGAACTGAGTCGGCAGCCCGGCTTCGAACGCATCGAGATCAGAGAACTGGAACGTACCAAACGGATTCGTCCGATCGTTACTGCGATAACCGCCGGCTTCAAGTTGGAGGCCGAAGCGAACGCCGTGTTTTTCGAGTGCGTAGTCGACGTTGTCTGCCAGGTCGAAATCGAGTTGCCGTCGACCGCCGCTTCTTTGCGCGCTACCGTCGTTGAATGCGCCGGGAACGAGAATCGTCTGGCCTGCGCTCACGGAACGCGCTTCGGTCTGTGTCCAGCGCGCCTGCAACCGGACCTCGTTGAAAAACTTCTTGCCGAACACTCCTGAATCGCCGAGACGCGCGATGTACTCGGTCTGGTCCTGCGAATAACCGCGCGACGGAAGATCGAAGTCTCCGACACCGAGATTGTTCTGCAAACCCGCGTTGCGTTGAAACTGAAAGCGCGCGGTGTGTGTTTTTGTGAGTACGTGTTCGACTCGTGCATCGAGGTTCAGACGCCGCGAAGGACGATACGCAAGGTCGGAGAACGTTCCACTCGGAGTCGTCGCAAAGATCGGTCGCGCGTCGAAGAACAACGAACCATCGGCGTTGAGAAAAAGTGAAGTGTGATTTTTCCAGAGTGGCCCATCAAGTGACAGACCGAACCGCCGCTGCTGTTCCGGCCCGCGAAACGGCGCGAACACCTGCCGAGCGTTCATTGCTTCATCGCGAAAGCCGAAGTTGAACGAGCCATGCCATGAATTCACGCCCGGTTTGGTGGTGATATCGACGAAGCCGAAGCCCGCGTCATGGTTCTCAGCCGCATAAGGATTCGTGCGAAAACGTATTTCGCGAATCTGCGACTTGGGCGGCAGCTTGCCGCCGCGAAATCCGTTGACGCGCATCTGCGCGCCCGGGCCGGCGAGTTGGTTGATCGCGTTTTCAAACTCTTCCGGATCGTCCGGCAGTTGAGCGATCTGTTCGGCGGTGAGGACGTTGCTGAACGCGGGGCCGTTCGGATTTGTGTTTCGGACCTGCGCTTCGTCAGCGACATCAACATCAACCTTGATCACCTCGATCTCGAGCGTCACTTCTTTCCGGTGTGCGCCACTCGAAAGCTCGAGGGCATCGACATCCTGAGCTTTGAAACCCGGCGCTTCGACGTGAATCTGATAAGTGCCGGCGGCGATCTTGTTGAAGCGCGCCTCGCCTCTCTGGTTGGTGGCGCTAAGCGATTGCGGCTTGCCGTTTCTGAGCAACTGCACCTGCGCTTTGTTGATTAACGCGCCGGAAGGATCTTTCACAATCACTTCCAGACTCGCGTTCGTTTGGCCCACACAGGGAACAACGGCCAGCACCAGCGCGACAAGCGCAGCAATACCTCGAGAATGGAGACACTCAACTCGCATCTTTTTTATGTGCCTTTTGTGCCTTTTTGTGGCCCGCTTCAGTGTTTCTCGAACAGGTCTGCTTTGAACTGCGGATTTAACTCGTACTTCTTGATCTCGAATTCTTCAGAGACCTCTTCTCCGGTAAGAAACGTAAACTTGTGCGGGAGGGTTAATCCGCCGACTTTCTTGTGGTCCGTGAGCCGGACGTAAAAGTCGACCTCTTCGGGCGTGACTGGCGCTTCGGAACGCATTTTCTTCTCTGCTTCTTCCCGCGCTTTGGCGAGGTCTTCCCTCGATCCCGCCGGGCGTTGCATGGTCATGACGCGCGGCTTTGGACCACGATAGCTCAGCAGCAGCGGCAAGTGACTCTTCTTGTCGAAGAAGATGCGTATCGCGAACTCGTCCGGACCAGTGACTTCGATCACTTCCGCCTGCGCGTCTTCGACGTCAGACTCGCCCACGTATTTGTATTCGACCGGCAAGGAAGACGGAGGAGTCAAAATCATCGCGAGCAGGTAACGAGAAAACTCAGCGGAGAAAATTCTTCGCAGTCCTGCTTCCATCTGTTCGGGAGTCGCTTGCGTGCCTCCGGGTCCGCCCATCCGGAAAACCATTCCACCGCCGCCGCCACTCGACGCGGTCCATGCTTTCTCGCCGTTCAGGCCACGGGTATTGATCATCGCGGTGCTGAGGCCCCCGGTGTTCATCGCATCTTCCACCAGATATTTATTTGGCAGCAGAATGCTGATCTCGCGATCGCCGCCCATCTGCCGTTCGCCGAACATGCGGCGATACTGGCCGTTGATGTGCAGGCCCTGAAGTTTTTGTAGTTGCTCTTCGCCGCCGATTGCCTGGCGAGCTTGTTTGAGAACTTCCTGTGCTTTGGGGTCGGCGAATGCGCTCGGCGCGAAGAGCAGCGTTAGGGCGAGCAGGGAAAAGAGTTTTCTCATGCTGGTATTCGCATGAGGCGGGGAGAAAGTTCCAGATCTTGTGAATCCTGTCTAACGCCAGTAGAGTAATCAAACTGTGAACCTTCCCAACGGGCTAACTCTCCTGCGAATCTTCATCGTGCCGCTGCTCGTCGTCGTGCTCCTGACTCCCTTCTCCGAAAACTGGTTTGGAGTTCCCAGACACCTGCTCGGCGTCGCGTTGTTTCTGGGAGCGGCGCTCACGGATTACCTCGACGGTCACATCGCAAGGAGTCGCGGACAGGTCACTCGTCTCGGTCAACTACTCGATCCAATCGCCGACAAACTACTGATCTCCGCCGCGCTGATCTCGCTCGTTGAAAATCAACTCGCGCCGGCGTGGGCAGTCGTGATCATTATCGGCAGGGAGTTTGCCGTGACGGGATTGCGCTCGATTGCGGCAGTTGATGGCGTGGTGATTTCGGCGTCGAAGATGGGAAAGTTCAAAATGCTGGCGCAGGTGGTCACGGTTGCGCTGCTCATCGGATCGAGCGTTGCCGGAAAGCCGCCGGTGGCGAACTTCGGCAAACCGTTTCCCGCGATTGAGTTTTGGTCCGTGCCTGAACTGCGGACGGCGTGGCAGCATTTAACGGGCGGTGGTCCAACCAGCGGCAACGATTGGCAGGTCCTCTTTTATACCGCGGGCAGGGCGATGCTGTGGCTGGTGGTGATCTCCGCGTGCACGTCGATGTACGGGTACTTCACTTCTTTTTACCGTGGATTCACGCAGATGGATGCGGACAGGAATCTGCGCAAATCCGCGGCTAAAAGTCTCTACTGAATCTCGACCCAGTCGCCGGTGTGCACTTCACCAACAACGCGCGTGATGATCGCCGTCGCAGTTCTCGTCTGCACGTCGATCACGACCATCTCACCGACAATCTTGCGCGGCATCGGCGGGCGATGTCGCTTAACTTCTTTCGACGTGATCGGTCGATAACGATAGCGTCCTTCCGAATTCACAAACGCAGTCTCATCCTTCGCTCTCGATGCCTGACTCGAAAAGCCGCCGCCGCGAAAGCGATCGCTTTGAAAACCCGTAGCACGGTTCCGGGCGCTTTCTTCATTATCGACGCGAGTGATATTACCCGTGCCGAGTGGACGATAGACCGTGAGGTAGTCGCCGGGCTTGATTTGGTCTTCGGAGCCGAGGTCGATGTAAACGATGTCGTTTCGCGCCACCATTTCACGGCTGTCTTTCGCCATCATCAAACGCCCCGTCTGTTTGCCGGAAGGATCGGCGTAACGATCGAGGTTGGCTTCGGTGCGCTGCAGTGGAGATTCGCGATCGGGAATTGGCGAGAGGAGATCGCCCAGCAACGCCAGGTCGCAAGTAAAAGTTATTTGCGCCGCCGCGGTGTTTTCCCAAACTTTGAAAACGCGAAGTTGGCCGATGTCCTGAACGTAAGTGCCAAGGAACCCGTACTTGTGCTTGTGGACGCCTTTGACGTCGCCACGCGGCCGGATGATTTGAAAGTTTTGTCCTTCTTTAATGCCCTGAGCTGAGCCTCTGTTGATGTAAACAACGTCGCCGTTCGAGTACGTGCGTTGTTCCTGTTCCTCCTGGGCGCCGACGATCTCAGGCATCCGTGGGAGTCGTTGATAGCGAATGTAACCGGCGCAGTAGAGGCTGGATTCACCGGCGACGCGCAGCGGTTGTGCGGGGGCAGGCATCGTAAGTTGTGGCGTGGGAGCCGGCGATTGCGCATTGGTTGTGAAAGCAAGCGCGAGCAGACAGACGAGTGCGAACAGCGGTGCTTTGAAGTTTATGAACCGTGCCATGTGGCTAGTCTCCTTAGATTGGGTTGAGGGACAGGGGCGAAGTGACGCGGTGAGGTTTAGTCATCCTACTTTGCTGCATCAATTCAGGTCAATTCATTTGTTCGCAAGCCTTCGCAAAATGCGCAGAGTGGATGTGTTATCTACAACACTCGCTGCGACTTGCGTTTTTGAAAGTCGCTTGGTAGTATCCGCATTTTGTCGGAATGCGCTATTTGTACTCTATAGCGGGCCGGCGTAGCTCAGTTGGTAGAGCATCTGATTTGTAATCAGAGGGTCGGGGGTTCAAGTCCCTTCGCCGGCTCCACGGCAAAACAAGGTGATGCAGGGGTGGTCGAGTGGTTAATGGCACCGGGCTGTAAACCCGGCGGGCTCACGCCCTACGTAGGTTCGAATCCTACCCCCTGCACCGGTTGATTTTTGGGCGGGTGTAGCTCAGTTGGTAGAGCATCAGCCTTCCAAGCTGAGGGTCGCGAGTTCGAATCTCGTCGCCCGCTCCAGGTTTTAAGGGACGCTTTGGGATTCGGGCCCGCGTAGCTCAGGGGTAGAGCGCCTCCTTGGTAAGGAGGAGGTCATGAGTTCAAATCTCATCGCGGGCTCCAGCGTTCAATCAAGGTCCTTAATATATAGAAGAGGAAAAGATGTCGAAGGAAAAATTTGACCGTTCCAAGCCGCACGTGAACATCGGGACGATTGGGCACGTGGATCATGGCAAGACGACGTTGACGGCAGCGATCACGAAGGTGTTGGCGAAGAACAACCCGAAGGTGCAGTTCG
>DASSEB010000401.1:0-6647 GCA_035696765.1 Pyrinomonadaceae bacterium
GCTTCGACGCGGAGGATTTCGAATGTGTCCTCACCGATTGGTTGCGCGCCTGCTGTTTCGAGAGCTTGCTGGAACTCAGCTTTCCGCGATGAGTCGATGACGATGTCGTAACCGTCCTCACCGGTATGGGTCGCGCGAAAGATCGTAACCGGAACGCCTTGCCATTCAGTCTCGACGACGCCGTTCTCCGGTAAATCTGAAACGCCCTGCTCGAACACCTTCTGAAGTATTTCGGCAGCGCCTCGCCCCTGCAGTGTCAACAAAGCAGTTTCAGTCGTCACATCGGCGACTTTGAAATCACCTGCGAGGGTAAACTTCGAAATCGTCTTGAGCACTGCGTCGTGCGACGCCGTCTCGGTATCGATCAGAAACGCCGGCTCATTGCCACGAATCACGCGTACTGCGCCGATCAACCGTCCCTGGACGGTCGGAAACACTGCGGGCATCCAACGATTCTGCGCGAGCGACTTCACGTCATTCGTGATGAGTCCATTCAGAAACATCGTCGCTTCCGACCCGCTCACGCGAATGCGTCCACGCGCTGCCGTGAGATCGATCAACCCCGCACCGCCATCCCTTACAATTTCATACTCAGTCATCATTCGATCCGTGTTTATCGCTTTTCAAAATCTGCGTTAATCCGTGTTTCACGACCTGATAATCCCGTAACTGCTCCGCTTCGCGTCGATGCGACGCCAACACTTGCGGGCTCGGATGATAAATCGGCACCAGCACCCGATTGTTCCACGTCTGTATTCGCGCAGCGGATTCCTTCAAGTTCAACTCATGATATTCAATGCGCTTCAATGCCTCCAGCGCAACTGAACCGAGTGTCACGATCAGGCGCGGATTAACGATCTCAATCGTGCGGCGCAAGAATGCCGAACAATTCGCCAGCTCCTTCTGTGTTGGTTTACGGTTCGCGCCAGACTCCGAGCGTGGATTACAGAGCGCGGCGCTGGTGATGAAGATCTCCTGCCGCGTTAGTTTGATCGAACTCAGAAAACGATCGAGGTTTGCGCCTGATTGATCCCCGGAAAAAGGAACGCGCGTGCGGTCTGCTCCTTTCCTTCCGGGCGCTTCGCCGATGAACATCACGCGAGCTTCGGGTGAACCATTCAACTCACTCAACACCGCGCTCCGCCCACACATCGCCGGACAGAGCGTGCACCCTGCGGCGTCCTTCACGAGCTGATTGAATGCGGTGTTCATTTAATGACCGTTATCTCGCGCATGAAAATGTTGTCTCGCAGCGGCCAGCCGTCAGGCCCGACCAGCTCAAGGCGGATCGTGTGCTTACCCGGAGTCCAACCCGTGAGCACAACCTGCTCCCAACGATCGATCCACTTCATTTCATCGTCGTCAACGAAATACCGAACACGAAAGTCGCCGCCATCATCCTTTAGCTTTGCGTTAACGACTGAGAAATCGATTACAACTTCTTCACCTTCGTGAAAAGTCTTGCCCTCCGGAAGATCAAAGATCAATAACGGCTTGTTAACGTAGATCTTGTAATCGTGCAGCGGCTTTCCAGGTCGCGACTCGGCGCGCAGGACCTGGCGCGGAGGAGGCGAAACAAACGTTGTCGCCGTCGTATGCGAATTGTCGTTGTTCTCCGAGCACGACGCACATGCAATCGCGACCGCAAGTAGGCCGATGCTCTTTACGACAGTGTTCATGCGCCTTGCAGCATACACATTTATCCGCGCGAATGAGAAACCGGCTTGTCATTTCGCGGAGACAGGTGTAAGAATCCGCGATGGACCAGCTAATCACAAGATGGAGGCCACTGTTTTCCCCGCGCGTGGAATTCTATGAGCACTCGAAAACTTCGTTTATTCCTGATCACGATTTGTCTCGTTATTACATTCATCGCGAGTTGTGGCCGGAATATCACTCGAACGACTGAAACCTTTACCCCGGAGATTCAACCACTCCCCGCCGGACTCGCAAGCTATGAAGCGATGGCGATCCCGCAAGACAATCCGATGACTCCTGAGAAAGTCGCGCTGGGCCGGCAGTTGTTTTTCGACGAGCGTCTCAGCATTGACGGCTCGAAGTCGTGCTACTCGTGTCACGTCTGCGAACACGGTTTGACCGACGGATTGCCAAAAGCGATCGGAGCAGGAAATAAGCCTCTGACGCGCAGCAGTCCGACGCTTTGGAACATTGGCTATCACAAAGAGTTTTACTGGGACGGCCGAAGCGGATCGCTCGAGAAGCAGGCAATGGCTGCGTGGACGGGCGGAAACATGGGCGTCGGCGACAAAGCCAATGAGATCGTGGCGAAGATAAACGCGCTGCAAGGATACAAGGCGCAGTTTCAAAACGTGTTTCAGAGCGACGCGACCGCCGACAATATGATGAAAGCGATTGCGGCGTACGAACGGACCATCATCAGCGGCAACACAGCGTGGGATCGTTGGAAGGCGGGGGACACTACGGCGATTAGTCAGAGCGCGTATCGTGGTTGGAATATTTTCCAGGCCATCAAGTGCAACAACTGCCACGACGGCGTGCTGTTTACCGATCAGCAGTATCATAACATCGGTATCGGGATGGACCAGGAGAAACCCGATGTGGGCCGATTTACAGTCACCAAGAGACCGGAAGACACTGGGGCATTCAAGACGCCGACTTTGAGAGACATTGCGAAGTCAGCGCCTTATTTTCACGACGGCAGCGCGAAGACGCTCGAAGAAGCAGTCGACGTCATGCTCGGGGGCGGAAAACCGAATCAGTATCTGGACAAGAAGAACCTCGAAGCGCACAAGATTCTGCCGGAGCAGCGTGAGGATGTGCTGAACTTTCTCAGATCGCTGACGGTGGACTGCAATCTGACCAAGCCGCCGCTACCGCAGAAATAATTTAACCACGGATGACACGGATTGATTATGGATTTGATCCGTGCTCATCCGTGTGCAATCTGTGTAAATGCGTGTCCCTTCAGTCGATTCTCCACCGCGTCCCAGGCGATGTTCGAGAAGAACGCTTCGATGTATTTCGGTCGCTCTGCGGGTTTGTAGTCGAGCAGAAACGCGTGCTCCCAAACGTCCATCACGAGGATCGGATCGAAACCCGCGACGTTGCCGGTTTCGTGCAAAGTGATCCAGTGGTTTGAGAGTCGTCCATTCTTTGGGTTCTGGTAGCAGATGGCCCAACCAACACCGCGCATCTTACCGATGCCGACGAAGTCAGCCTTCCAGATATCGTAACTGCCAAACGACGCTTCCGCGGCTTTCGCAAACTGCGAGCTTTGGGCCGGATCTCCGGTGCCGCCTCCGCTCATCAGATTGTCGAAGTAATATTCGTGCAGGACCATGCCGTTGTATTCGAACCCGAGCCGCCGAGTGAGTTCGGAGTAAGCAGGCATCTCTTCCTGGTCCACCTTACCGTCCTGGATGAATTCCGTTATCCTCTGGGTCAGGTTGTTAGTCTCTTTAACGTACCCTTCATACAGTTTGAAGTGCATTTCAAGAGTCTGGTCGGAGATCCCTTTCAGACCACTGAGATTAAACTGGCGCGCTTGATAAGAGCCGGTTGTACTCATGCAAACCTCCTATTCAATTGTGTAGATGATTGAGAATATCGCGCGGAGGTGTGGCGAATCCGTCCCACAGATTACACAGATCCGTTTTTGTAAATCTGTGTAATCTGTGGGTTAGAGAGTTTATCTGCCAAATATGACCCAGTCGCCGTGCGAGGTGCCCATGAAGAACAGCATCGGCAACGAAAGCCAGGTGTTTGTTCGCGAAGCGATGAAGGCCTGGCGCGCGAGTTCGGGCGGCGCAGCGGGGCCGGTGCCGGCGGTCGCGGCGAGGATGCGCTTGTTGTTGGGCCAGATAATTCCCCAAACGTTCAATAGCATCACGATGCCGTAGGTGCCGCCAATGCCGATCGAATAGGCTTTGTTACTGGCGAAGTTTTCACCTCCGATACTCATCGCCGACGTGAAATACCTGACCAGGCCGTACGTGAAAAGCGCCACTAACACGAACATGACAATCGCAAACACGCGACCGTCTTTGGTCAACGCGGGCACTTTTTTGATGATGAGATATTCAATCACGAAGAGAACGATCGGATACCCCAACCAAAAAAACAGCACATACCAAAGGCTGATTCTCTCGCCGCGCCCGAGAGCATTCGCGTTATTTACATCTGCCGCAAGGATGTACATCGCGTAGTAAGTAAGGCCGGCCAGCCCCGTAACAACGGCGCCCCAGCGAAAGTACCATAGCGCCCGACCGAGCAAATCGGGATTGATCTTCTTCTTCGTGTCGGCATCAATTCCCTTTTGAAACGGAACGTTCACTAAGTTGAAAAAGTAGAGTAAGCCGATCCAGGTGATGCCGCCGACGAAATGGGACCAGCGCAGGATTATTCGGCCGAGTGCGGCGCCATCCGGAGCATTGAACACGCCATCAAACATAGCCAGACTGATGGGGAGATGAGCAGTTGACTCAATTAGCATAGGTCCTCCGTGTTGAAAGCCTGGAATTACTGGCGAAGATTACACCTAGACCAAGCCGCGGCGCAAATAACGCTACTCGTCGAGCGGCCTCGGCCCAGGATCCATACCACGCACGCTGGCCTGATTGATTACGCGGACCTTCAGATCGTCATGCACGCGAATCTGACATGAGAGACGAACATTGGGCGCGAGTTCCGTCTCCATCGCCAGACGGTTGCGCTCGAGTTCACCCATTTCGCTCGGAGTCCCTTCGAGAATTTCGACGCGGCAGGTGGTGCAGCGCGCGTTTCCGCCGCAGCGGTGAAGAATATCAATGCCGGCATCTTCGAGTGCGAGGACGAGTTTCTTTCCAGCAGGTGGTTCAGTTTCGACGAGGCCGTGGGCAGTTTCCGCTTGAATCTTTGGCATGAATGGTTGCTCCTAAGTAGTAGCTAGTTCTAACTGCATATATTTCGCGTCTTCGATCGGGCTCTCATAATAAGGCGCGATCTCGACAAAGCCAATTGAGCGATAGAGGGCGATCGCCTGGTCCATCCGGCCGGGTATGGTGTCGAGTCGCATGTGCGTGTAGCCGAGTTGCCGCGCTTCATCGATGATCGCTGCAACTAAAACTCTTCCGAGACCCTTGCCGCGATACGCCGGACGAATGAAGAGGCGCTTCATCTCACAAACGCCGTCGCCCAGCTTTCGCAGTGCGATGCAGCCGGCGAGTTGATCGTCTTCAGTGGCGAGGAGGAGCCGGCCATCGGGTGGTTCGTAGTCGCCGGGCAGACTTGCGAGTTCTCGATCGAAGTTTTGAAAACAGAGACTGATGCCGAGTCCGGCGGCGTACTCCTGAAACAGCGACCGCGCGTGTTCGATATCTTCCTGAGTGTTTGCCTGGAATAGTCGCAGCACAGGAGTAGACGAAAACAGGAGACAGGATTGCTCCCGTCTCCTGTCGTAATTCAATGGTTTCTAAATCTTACGCGGTAAACGAAGTTCCGCATCCGCAGCTGCCGGTAGCGTTGGGGTTCTTGAACGTGAAGCCGGAACCCATCACACCACTCACGTAGTCGATCTCGACGCCATTCAGATATTGAGCGCTGAACATGTCAACAACCATGCGCACGCCTTTTTCGTCGAGAATAAAATCGCCTTCGCGCGATTGTTCTTCAATGTTCAGGCTGTACTGGAAGCCGGAGCACCCGCCGGGTACGACTCTCACGCGCAGGCCTGACGTCTCGGGTAAGCCCTCTTCGCTCCCCATGAACTTCTTGATTTCAGTTGCCGCCGAGTCGGTGACGTTGAGTGTCACGGTAGGCGCTGTAGTTGCTGACATTTTCTATGAATCCTCACTCCTTAATTCGTTCCAACCACCGCTATCTTATTGCCCTTTACCCAAAACGACAAGTTCAGGTTTCATCGCTTCGATCGAGACCTGGCGCGCCACTTCCTCCGAAACCTTTCGAAACGCCTGCGCCTGCGGTGAATCTGGATGACTGACAACCACCGGCACGCCCTTGTCGCCGCCTTCGCGCACTTCGATGCCGAGTGGAATCGATCCGAGGAAAGGCACCTGGTATCTCGCCGCGAGAGTCTGGCCGCCGCCTTCGCCGAAGATGTTGTAGCGCGTGCCTGTGTCGGGCGCGATGAAGTAGCTCATGTTTTCGACGATGCCAAGCACGGGGATCGCGACAGTCTCAAACATTCGCAGCGCACGCCGTACGTCTGCGATCGCGACAGCCTGCGGCGTGGTTACTAACACGGCGCCCTGCACTGGAACCAGTTGCGCCAGCGACAACTGAACGTCGCCAGTTCCCGGAGGCATGTCGACGATCAAATAGTCGAGCTCGCCCCACTTCACGTCTGAGAGAAATTGTTTGACGAGCCCATGCAGAATGGGCCCGCGCACGATCATCGGTTTATCGCCCGGTTGCAGCAGCGCCATCGACATGAACTTCACGCCGAAAGCTTCAATCGGCACGAGTTTGTTAATTTCGACTTCCGGACGCGCTTCGCTCGCGCCCAGCATGATCGGAACGTTTGGGCCATAGACGTCGGCGTCCATCAATCCGACGCGTGCGCCGTCGAGACTGAGCGAGACCGCGAGGTTGACTGCGACAGTTGACTTACCGACGCCGCCCTTGCCCGACGAGACGGCGACGATGTTTCGCACGCCTTCGATTACCAG
>DASSEB010000402.1:0-7347 GCA_035696765.1 Pyrinomonadaceae bacterium
CGCTTCGTTACGTCTTCGCCAGTGTAAGACTCAAAGACCAGTGCGGTTTCTTCCAACGCGGCGCGAATCTGATCGTTTGAGAACTCTGGACCAGTGTACGCGCCCGTCATCACTTCTCCGCGTTCACCGTTGAGAATGCCATTGTAGATTTGATAACAAACGCCCAACGCCGTTCCACTATCGCCCGCCGCGGGCTGCACGAACACGCGCTTGAACGGCGTGTTCAGCAGGATCTTTCCGTTCATCACCGAGTTGTAAGCAACGCCGCCCGCAAGGCCGAGATCCGTCAACGAGGTCTGCTCGTGCAGATGATTCAGAACATGAAAGCCGACTTCCTCGAGGCGAAGTTGCAGGCTCGCGGCGATGTCCCGTTCGCGATCCGTCAAAGCCGCGCCGTTTGCGCGCGGTGGTCCAAACAGTTGGGCAAACTCATCGGAATAGACGCGGCCGATTACCGGCGAGCCCTCGTCCCAGGTCATCTCGACGCCCTCAGCGTGATGGCGAAAGTAGTTGAGGTTCAAACGAAACCGCCCGCTCTCTTCGGTGCGAATGATCTCGCGAAACTCGTTAATGAAGCGCGGCTGACCGTACGGCGCGAGACCCATCACCTTTCCCTCGTCGCCGTAATGCGGAAAACCCAGAAACTGTGTCGTAGCAGTGTAGACAATTCCGGTCGAGTGTGGATACTCGACCTGGCCCAGAACCTGGATCGAGTTCCCTTCACCAAGCGCCCACATTGTCGAGATGAAATCTCCGAAGCCGTCGATCGACAACAACGCCGCGCGCTCAAAAGGTGAGACAAAGAAACAACTGGCGAGGTGAGCGCGATGGTGTTCGACGTTGTGAAAGCGCGCGCGCAAGCTCTTTTTAGAGACGCCAAATACGCGTGCGAGTTCGTCCTTCAAATCGCGCACTTTCGCAGCATTACCGATACGGTCTTTGATCTGTCTCGTCTGTGTGACAACGCGAGTAGCAGCAAACAGGATCTTCTTGTGCAGGTGTGCCGAAGGGTCGCGGGAGATACCGACGTGGTCCAGGTCGGCGAGCGTGATTCCGGCCGCCTCCAAACAGTATCTGATGGCCTGCGCCGGAAAACCGGCGGAGTGTTTGAAGCGATTAAAGCGTTCTTCTTCAACAGCGGCGATCAATCGACCATCTTTGATGATGGCCGCGGCAGCATCTCCGTGATAAGCATTTATACCGAGTATATACACTGAACCCACAAACAAATCGATTTCTTTATCCGTGTAATCTGTGGCTCAACATTGCCTCTGCCATCGCGCGTTGAAAGGCATAATAAAACCCGGCCCAACCATCAAAGATTCCACCACGAACAATCAGGCAATAGATGAGCATCGCCGGCGGAACGACGATCCGCCAGCGCCGCAGACGATCGGCTAAATCTAACTGCGCAGGATTAGCATCGCGCAATTTCTGCGCTTCGAGTTCCGTGTAACGCGCTTGCGAGGCAAGCCAGCGTTTGAGTGACTTCCGGTCGTCATGAAGCATGGAGCAGGACAGGTCCTCGATGGCGCCTTGTAAGGCGACTCTCTGCGTGTGTCCATCCTGGATGTACGACGCCGCGTCGCGACGATAAAGAACTGTGACCGGCGGATAGATCCCACTGCGAAGCTCCCGGCCCTTGATGCAGTAAACAAAACTTGCACGATAGCCCGTCGTTGCCTCGCCTGGTTGCAAGTTCTCGATCTCGTTCGTCAGTTCGCTGGAAACAACGTAATCGGCGTCAAGCGCAAGCACCCACGGAGTCGCGATCCCTGTTTCCCTCAGCCCGAACTCCCACTGATTTCTGTGACAATCAAACGCCCGTTGAAACACGCGCACACGCGGAAACGATGTGGCGATCTTGACCGTGTCGTCGTTACTGAAACTATCGACGACAACAATGTCCCTGGCCCAACTCACACTCGTCAAGGTTCGCGCGATATTCGGCGCTTCGTTGAACGTGAGTATCAGCGGCGTGATTTGGTCGAGCATCAACGAGCAGCTTTGCGCGCGTGGCAGATCATGTTTTTCCAAAGCCACGGCGCTCGTCCGTAGAAACTGAAACTGAGATCCTCAAAAGCGTGTGTCGTCATCAGCGCCGAAAGGGTTTTCACGCTGAAGAATTTAATATGACCACCGTCATGCAGCGCGGAGAAATGGGAATCCATCTTCCCGGTCGCTGCCAGCGCGAGATTCTTGAGGTAGCCGTGATAAGGCGTGCCAACCAGGAGTTGGCCCCGCGGGTCCAGCAGTGAACCAGCAGCCTCCAGCAGATCGGAGGGCCGATAAAGATGTTCGATCACGTCGCTCGAGATCACCAGATCAAACGTTCCGAGTCTTTCACCGAGACTCTCGTCAATCAACGTCTCGATGAACCTGGCAGAAGAGTACGTGCGGCGCGCGATCTGAATCCCACTTCGTGATGCATCGACACCGGTGACGTCGTAACCAAGCGCTGCCAGCCGGCCGCTGATGTGACCGTTTCCGCAACCGAGATCACAGATCGTTCTCACGCCCTCGAGCTTCTTGACGCAGGCGACGAACACACCGGTCAGCTTCTCACCGGATTCACCATTCGCAGCCCGCTCGGCCTGCCACTCAAACTCTGTGTACGTCGGCGCCGCCATCCGTCACGTCTCAAAAATCTTCCCACTACAAAAAGTACAAAACGCACAAAGATTCCCCTTCTTTTGTGCCTTTACGTGCTTCTTTGTGGCGATCATTTTTGGGGCAAAGCCACACTTCGATAAAGTTCAGCTAAACCTTTTGCCGCGCTTTCCCATGAATACTTCTGCGAGAGTTCTTTGCCCGCGCGGCCGCGTCTCGCGAGCTCCTCTTCGTCGTCAAGCGCTTCCGCGAGCCGCGCTGCAACAGCGTCCTTGTCAATGGTCGCTATCCAACCTGCGTTCGCCAACACGATCTCTTCGGCAAGATTGACGTGCGGGCTCAACAGCACTGGCACTGAGTGTGATAACGCTTCGATCACGCACAAGCCGAAGTTCTCCTGGTGCGAAGGAAGTGCCAGCAACGATGCGCAGCTCAGCACGGCGTCTTTCTTTTCACCGTCCAACCAGCCGGTGAAGAGCACGCGATCGCTCGACGCAGCTTTTGCTTGAAGTTGCGAAACGTGATCGGCAGGCCCGTCACCCGCCAGGACCAAACGCCAGCATGCAAACTTTTGCGGCAGCGACAGAAAGGCGTCGATCAAAACGTCGAGGCCTTTCTTCGGATGCAAGCGCGACAACACGAGCACGTAGCGGTCGCTCCCGAGAGACGGAAAATGCTGCGCGAGTTTATCTCGCGACAGTGTTGTCGCAGCTTGCGTTTCGATGCCAAGCGGGATCACTTTTCCGTGATTCAAACTAAACAGCGCTTCGGTGGCGAGTTTCTCGGTCTCGGTTGTGTAGTGCACGGCGGCCGCGCGCCGCAGCATCCCCTTCCCTGACACTTGCCAGAACACGCGTTTACGAAAAGATTTTTGCGTCATGCTCCACGGATCGAGAGTACCCAAAGGCCGGACGACGTAAGGCACGCCGGCTTTGCGACACACGTGCGCAGTGGCGACTGAAGAGTGGTTGAATACGGCGTGAATGTGGGCCACGCCGAAGTGACGTATGTTTGCGCGCAGCCAGGAGGCGAGCGGGCGTGAATACTTGAACGACTCTCCCAGTTGCGCCGGAAAGAACTTCGCCGGCACGCCCTTGTAATCAGAATCCGTCACTTCATCTGCGCGCAATCCTGCGTCGGTGGTAATCAGTAACACTTCGATCCCGTTTTGTAGCAGCGCGCGGCACATCGGGACGATCGCGGTTGCTGGGCCACCTGAGCGATCTGAAACCGAAGGTATGACGTGAAGCACTCTCATCATGCTGTCACCTTGTTGATCTCACACCACTTCGAGAGCACGTAAAGCGACCACGGGCGCGACCACCCGACCGCTCGCGGCTTTTGCAAAAAGTTGTTCCAAACGTTTTCGATGGCGTGGGAATTCAAACCGGCGAAGCGACTCCCGTCTGCCAACACGGAAGAGACTTCGGAGCGCAAACTCTGTTGCAGCCACTTCTCGAAAGGCAGGGTGAAGCCCATCTTCGGGCGCGCCAGAAAATCTCGCGGCAGCAGGTCGCCCACCGCATCGGCCAGCAACGGTTTTGGCGTCTTGTTTTCCCCAACCTTCCACTCGCCCGGCAGGGAAAGCACGTAGTCGACGACCTTTGTATCGACAAACGGCACGCGTACTTCGAGTGAATGCGCCATGCTCATCGCGTCTGTGTCGCGCAGCAAGGTGTTCGTCATATAGCCTTTCAGCTCGAGCTGCGAGATCGTGTTCACGACATCGCTTGAGTGATGGTTACCGTTGGTTGTGTACGCGGCCTCGCGGCCGGTGAGTCGGGTCACGAAATCCGTCGAGAAGAGTTGGCGCGAGATGCGATAAACGTCTGCCGGCGTGCAATCGCTGTTTGCGAGCTGCCAAAACTTGTGACGCTGAACTGAACCATTTAACGCGACTTTCCCGACGCCCGAGGCAGCACGCAAAACGCGCTTGGAGAGCGGAGGGATCGCGGCGAGCTTGATGGCGCGTCCGAAGCTGGGATACCCGGCAAACAACTCATCTCCGCCGAGACCCGACAACGCGACCGTGATTCCCGCGTGCTTTACGACTTGCGAAACGACGTATGTGTTAATGCCGTCCATCGTCGGTTGATCGATAGCGGCGATCGCACCCGGAAGAATCTCGAGCAGACGATTCTCACTGAGGTGTACTTCGGAGTGATCGGTCTGAAAGCGCTCTGCAACCGCGCGCGAGAACGGGGCTTCGCTGAATGCCGGTTCGTCAAACACCACGCTAAAGGTTTTGGGTCGATGCTGAAGTCGGCTCATGAGCGCGACGAGGGCGCTCGAGTCCATTCCGCCCGAAAGAAACACGCCGAGCGGTACGTCGCTGACGAGATGCTGTCGAATTGATTCTTCGAGCTCGGAACGCAGTCGCGCGACGGCTTCAGCTCTATCTTTGACGCGCACAACGTGCGAATGCGCAGACTGAATCTCGGTGATCTCGATGTTCTCGTTTGCAGTGACCTGCAGACAGTGCCCCGGTAACAATTGCTTAACACCGTCGACGATCGTGAGCGGAGATTCGATTGAACCGTTGGCGAGATACGAATCAATGCCGGCCGGGCTGAGTTTGCGCGGGACCAGGCCGCTCGCCAGCAGCGCCCGCAACTCTGAAGCGAAGACCAGGTAGTCGTTCGCCACATAGTAGTAGAGCGGCTTGATACCTAAAGGATCGCGAGCGAGCACGAGCTCGTGTTTCGCATTATCCCAGATCGCGAGCGCAAACATGCCACGCATCCGCTGAAATGCATCAACGCCCCACTGCCGATAAGCTCGAAGAACGACTTCGGTGTCGGTGTTCGAGAGCCACTCGCCTCCAAGCTCTCGTCGCACTTCTTTGAAGTTGTACGTCTCGCCGTTGTAGGTGATGCAGTTGCCGGTCTCAGGATCGTGCATCGGCTGGTGTCCGGCAGGCGATGTGTCGATCACTGCGAGACGCGTGTTGCCGAGGATTACATTGCCTGCTCGGAAGACGCCACGGTCGTCAGGACCGCGGTGCTTCTGCGCAGCGTTCATCCGTTGAACGACTTCCGCCGAGACGTCGCCAGCAATGCTAAGAACGCCCGAGATGCTACACATCAGTTAGACAGGATTGACAAGATTTAACTGATCGACTGCTTCGTGCGCATAGCTGACAAAACGCGTCGCGCCGTTTTGCAATGTGTGCGAGCTCACACTCTCTCTCGCACCAATCCGTAAGCGCTTTAACTCATCGTCGTTCAATGAAACCGCTTCGCGCATCGCATTAAAAATCGCATCTTCATCACCCGCCGGAACGAGCCATCCATTCCGTCGTGTCTCGACAAACTCGAGCGCCGCACCCATTCGGTCCGTCGCGATCACCGGCAGCCCCGACGCGAGCCCCTCCGGCACCACAAGCCCCCAACCGTCATAACGCGACGGCACGCACAACACGTCCGCACGCGCATACTCGCCCGGCAATTCATCCCAATCTTTGAACCCGACAAACTCCACCCGCTCGCTCACCGGCCGCAGCGTTTGCTCAATCGACTCCCGCAACTCTCCCTCTCCCACGATCCTCAGCCGCACGTTCGAAACTTCACGCGCCAGCGTCACAAAAGCTCGCGCAACCAGATCGACACCCTTACGCGCGATCAGCGAACCAGAAAACAGAAACACCCGCTCAGAAGAGCACTTCTCTCCTGCGTTGCTGAAGCGTTGCAGATCAGAAAAGTAAGGCAAGTTACAATATGCGCGTCCATTCCCAAACTCTTTGCGATATCCGTCAATCGCAAACTTCCCGATTCCCCAGATTGGAACCGGCGACGCATGCAGCTTCGACAGTTTCCATTTTCGCAGCAGCCGCCCGGCCCACACTGGTTGATGAAACCCCGGCCGCTCACCCCAAAAACACCACGGCGTGCCGCGCGTCGCGCGCTCTTCAATCAACTGCTCAGCATTCGCGTGCCGGTAGTAGTTGAACACTACGAGATCGGCACGACGCGCAGACTCACGCGCCCGCGACATCTCATCGCGATCGAGTTCTATTGCGGCGTGCCTGAGGGGTGACAACTTCCAGAGCCGATCGGGATCGCGACTACGCAGGTAAGCGACCTCGAGCGTGCACTCACCGTGCGCCTCGATCTCATTGAACAACTCGACCTGATAAGGCGACGGACAGTCCGTCAGTACAAAAACCTTCACGCCTTCGCCCTTCTTAACTTGATGAACAAGTGCGCAAGCCCCACCCACGCCAGCACGACGTAACTCACGAGTATGAGCTCCAGGATCGATCGCATCCCGGAGAAAAGCGCCATCACGACGATGCTGTAGATCACGAGCGCGCCCTGCGTCCTGCAGCGGGCGAGCAGCCCGTTGGCCATCGACGCAATGCGTCCATAAAACCAGCCACCCAGCGCGATCCCGATGAAGCCGAGCGACATGTAAAGCTCGCCGATCACGGAATACGAATACGAAACGCCCTGCACGTCGAGAGCAGTCGGTAAATCAAACCCCGGATCCACAGGTTTCTCGGGCCAAAAGACGCGCGGCACCGGCCGCACTATCACGTAAACCAAATACTTGTGATACACGAACGGATGCGATTCCGGAATGAGCTGAATGATCTGGCATAGCCGGTAAAAATTATCGTCGACGCGCAGGTGTTGCTCTTCGAGAATCTGCCGTTTCTCGAAGCGGCCGCTGGGGATCTCTCCCTTGCCGACGAGAACACCTAAACCGACATTCCTGTATTCGAGCATCACTTGCAGC
>DASSEB010000403.1:0-4539 GCA_035696765.1 Pyrinomonadaceae bacterium
CCGACGCGGGCGTCAAGATGATCGGCGTCGAAGCAGGCGGATCAGGCAACGAGTTGGGCCAACATGCAGCGCGCTTCAACTCGGCCGGCGGCGGGCGTCCGGGTGTGTTGCAAGGCACGATGAGCTATCTTTTGCAGGACGATCGCGGGCAAGTCGCAGCGACTCACTCGATCTCCGCCGGTCTTGACTATCCGTCAATCGGACCCGAACACGCTTTTCTGCACGACTCCAACCGGGTCGAATACGTCTCCGTTTCTGACGCCGAAGCGCTCGAGGCGTTTCAACTCCTCTCCAAACTCGAGGGCATCATTCCCGCGCTCGAATCGTCCCACGCGGTCGCACACGCAATCAAAGTTGCGAGAGACATGAAACGGGACCAGATCATGATCGTGAATCTTTCCGGACGCGGCGATAAAGACATCAACTCCGTGCGCGCAGTGTTGGAGTAACCTTTGGGACGCATCGACGACGCTTTCAACACCCTGAAGCAGCAAGGCAAAAAGGGAATCGTTCCTTTTGTCACCGCGGGCGATCCGGACCTCGCTACTACCGAACGACTTCTTGTCGAACTGTCGCAAGCTGGCGCGACGTTGATTGAACTGGGTGTGCCATTCAGTGACCCAATGGCGGATGGACCAGTAATTCAACGCGCCTCGGAAAGAGCTCTCAAAAACAATTTCGGGTTGCAGGATCTGCTCGACAGTGCCGCTCGCGCGCGTAAGCAAATCGACACGCCGATCATTCTTTTCAGCTACTACAATCCGCTCTTGCAGTTTGGTTTGAAGCGCATCGCGCAGGCGACCAGAGACGCCGGACTCGACGGTATCCTCGTTACCGATCTCACGCCCGAAGAGTCGGGCGAGTTCGAAGCGGGGCTACGGGCCAACGATTTGAATATGATCTTTCTCATCGCGCCCACTTCGACTGACGAACGCCTGCGGCTCGTCGCGGAACATGCGAGCGGATTTATCTACGCTGTTTCGCGAGCAGGCGTGACGGGTGCTCGTTCGAGTGTGAGTGCTGAAGCTGAGAAGTTAGTCACTCGCATGAGGCAGTTTTCAACGCTTCCGATCGCGGTTGGTTTTGGTATTTCGAACGCGGAGCAGGTTCGCGACGTGCGTCGTTATGCTGATGCAGTCGTCGTTGGGTCCGCTATCGTCGCCGAGATGGAACGATTGATAGATGCGCCGGATATCGCACAACGGATCGGGCAATTCGTGACACGATTACAGGATTTACAGGATTAACAGGTTCTGTTAAAGTTCACGCCCGAATATGCGTAAACCTCACGAGAGGGCGTTTCGAAAAACCTCACCTCTCAAGCGAAAATTTTACTGTTGCAAGTGTGAAACACTGTGTTATGCTCTGCTCGCTGAAGGAGTTCGAAGGCGGATTCTGAGAAGAGGAGCGGAAGAAAGCGATGTATGTGATGGCAGATGACCGAATAAATGCAGACCGCGGCCGGGCAGTTGAAGCCGCATTGGCAAACATTGAAAAGAAGTTTGGCAAGGGATCGATTATGCGGCTGGGCGAGCGGGAAGTGTCAGACGTGCCGGCGATTTCGACTACCTCGCTCAGTCTCGATGCGGCGATCGGCGTCGGCGGCGTTCCGCGCGGACGCATCGTCGAGATCTATGGACCGGAGAGTTCCGGTAAAACTACCCTCGCGCTGCACATCGTGGCGGAAGCGCAGAAAGCGGGCGGTGTGGCCGCATACATCGACGCCGAGCACGCGATGGACGCTGAGTATGCGGGGAAGCTCGGAGTCAACATCGATCAGTTGCTGATTTCACAACCTGACTCCGGTGAACAGGCGCTCGAGATTGCGGAAGCGCTCGTTCGCTCGAACGGAGTTGACGTGATTGTCGTCGATTCCGTCGCTGCGTTAGTGCCGCGCGCAGAGCTCGATGGTGAAATGGGCGACTCGTTGCCGGGATTGCAGGCGCGTTTGATGTCGCAGGCGCTGCGCAAACTCACGGCGATCGTGGCACAGTCGAACACCTGCTTCATCTTCATCAACCAGATCCGCGAAAAGATCGGCGTCATGTTCGGCAATCCTGAGACGACCACCGGCGGACGGGCGCTGAAGTTTTATTCTTCGCTGCGACTCGATATCCGGCGCATCGGCGCGATCAAAGATGGCGATCGCGTGGCGGGCAACCGCACGAAAGTCAAAGTCGCCAAGAACAAAGTCGCGCCGCCTTTCCGTGAGTGTGAATTCGACATCATGTATGGCGAAGGTATTTCGCGCGAAGGCGATCTGCTCGATCTCGCGGTGGTCCAAAGAGCGGTCGAGAAGAGCGGCGCCTGGTTTTCTTATAAAGGCGAGCGGCTTGGCCAGGGACGCGAGAACGCCAAACAGGCGTTGAAAGATCATCCCGAAGTGCTGCGAAAGATCGAAAAGGACGTCAAGATAAAGTTAGGGCTGCCAGTTCGGGAAGAACCCGAAGCCTCGAAGGCGGCCACGAAGTAATTAAAGACAGCCACAAAGAGGCACAAAAAGCACAAAAGGTTGGGCTCAGGCCTTTCGGCTTTCCCAATTATTTTGTGCATTTTGTGCCTTTTTGTGGCGTAAACTGTCTGGCGTATGTCTTCAATCCTCATTAAAAACGGCACGCTCGTGACGATGGACCAGCAGAGTTCCATCGCACGCGGCGATCTCCTCATCCTCGACGGCCGCATCGCAGAGATCGGTGGCAGCGGGCAAACAGCCGATACGGTCATCGTCGCTGACGGCTGTGCCGTAATCCCCGGCTTCGTGCAAACGCACATTCACCTTTGTCAGTCAATCTTTCGCGGCGCGGCAGATGATCTCGCTCTCATCGATTGGTTGAAGCAACGCGTCTGGCCCATGGAAGCAGCGCACACGGCTTCGTCGATTGCGGCTTCCGCGCGTCTCGGTATCGCCGAACTGATCAAGGGCGGCACAACCTGCGCGCTCACAATGGAGACCGTCAACCACACTGCCGAGGTCTTCAAGGTCGTCGAGGAGAGCGGCTTTCGCGCCACAGTGGGCAAGTGCATGATGGACAAAGGCGACGAGGTGCCGCATGCATTGCAGGAGCAGACCGAGAGTTCGATTGAACAATCGATTGCGTTGCTCGAAGAGTGGCACGGCAAAGCCGGCGGTCGTATCCGCTATTGCTTTGCGCCGCGTTTTGCAATCAGTTGCACGCGCGAGTTGTTACAAAAGGTCGGCGACCTCGCACGCGCGCGCGGCGTGATGATTCATACGCACGCTTCAGAGAATCGCACCGAGTGCGAGTTAGTCCAGCAGGAGAGCGGGCTGCGCAACATCGCATATCTCGACAGTCTTGGTCTGACTGGCCGTCACGTGGCGTTGGCCCATTGCGTTCATCTCAGCATCGACGAGATCGAAACGCTCAAGACGACCGGCACCCACGTGGTCCACTGTCCTTCGTCAAACCTGAAACTCGGTTCGGGGATCGCGCCGATCGCGAAGCTGCTCGAGGAGGGGATTTCAGTTTCGCTGGGTGCGGATGGCGCCGCGTGCAACAACCGTCTGGACATGTTTACGGAGATGCGCACCGCGGCGTTGCTTCAGAAGGTCCTGCATGGTCCTGAAGTGCTGCCGGCGCAACGAGTGCTTCGCATGGCCACGATCGACGGCGCCCGGGCGCTCGGCCTGGACGCGGAGGTCGGCAGTATTGAAACCGGAAAGCGTGCGGATCTCGCGGTCGTGCGACTTGATCGCTTGCACACCACACCTGCGCGAGATGTCGTTTCAGCCCTCGTCTACTCGGCAGAGGCAGACGATGTCGAAACTGTGATCATCGATGGCCGGGTTGTGATGGAAAATCGACGGCTTTTGACTCTTGATGAAGGCGAGACGATTGCGCAGGCCAGGGTCGAAGCAGAAAAATTGATAGAAGCCACGGATTTACACGGATGACACGGATTCAATCCGCTCATCCTGAAAATCTCCTTTAAAAATGGCTGTGCCAGCTCGAAGGTAGCGACTGCGGGGGGCGCGATCGGCGGCCGAGCTGGCACTGGCGGGCACTATCAATTTTGAATTGGATGGCGTCTCTTAAGACTGGCTGACGTTTGGGCGTCAGCGCCACCCGCAACGTTTGGAATTATACACGCGGCAACGAATCAGTCAACGACTTTTTTGTGACGAATCCGACAAAAATCTTTACAACTATTTACAAACCTGGCGGCGAAAAGAGCAATTCTGAGGCAAGTTGACAGTTATTCGGGCGTGTTCCTATACTTGGCGCTCTTTTTCCACCATCTGGCCAGGTAGCTCAGTTGGTAGAGCGCGGCCCTGAAAAGGCCGGCGTCGGCGGTTCGATTCCGTCCCTGGCCACCAATAATTTCAATAACTTACAGATAGCCAAAAACATTCAAATTTCCTCGCGCGAACAATACGCGAACATTCATCAGCCGACGTTCGCGGCGTTCGCGCACTGTGGTTCAAGGATCTTCCAAAGTTCGCGCGCTGTGCCGCTGGTTCGCGCGATATGTTGCTTCGCCAGCTTCGCATAGCGTTCCGTCATCTTGATATTCGAATGG
>DASSEB010000404.1:0-13177 GCA_035696765.1 Pyrinomonadaceae bacterium
TGAACTGACCCCCGGCGATATCGATGCGTTCTTCTTCACGAACGGCGGCGCCGAAGCAAACGAGAACGCCATTCGCATCGCGAGACTCTACAGTGGGCGTCACAAGATCGGCGCGCGCTATCGCTCGTATCACGGCGGAACGGCGGGCGCGTTGACGCTCACGGGCGATCCACGTCGCTGGGCTGCTGAGCCGGGCATCCCCGGTGTCTTCCGTATTCCGGATTACTATCACGGCATTCAAAAAGGTTGGGACACGACCGAAGATGTGCTCGCGCGTACTGAGGAAGTTCTCGAGCTCGAAGGACCACAGACGGTCGCCGCGATCATTGTCGAACCTGTCGTGGGCACGAACGGCGTTTTGATTCCGCCGGACGGTTACATGCAGGGCTTGCGCGAGCTGTGCGACAAGTACGGGATATTTTTGATCGCCGATGAAGTGATGGCGGGCTTTGGTCGCACCGGAGAATGGTTCTCGATCGATCACTGGAAAGTCATCCCCGATCTGATAACGATGGCGAAGGGTTTGACGAGCGCGTACGTGCAACTCGGCGCAGTCGGCATGCGGCGCCAGATCGCCGACCACTTCGAGAAAAATGTTTTTTACGGTGGCCTAACTTATAACAGCCATCCACTGGGTTGCGCCGCGGGACTCGCGACAATCGCGGTGTATGAAGAGGACGATCTGATCGAGAACGCGCGCCGCATGGGGACGGTGATGCGTGGACTGTTCGAGGATCTCGAGCGTCGTCACCCGTCAGTGGGCGCGACGCGAAACATCGGACTGTTCGGTCTTGTTGAGCTAGTGCGAAATAAAGAGACACGCGAGCCGATGGCGAAATTCAATTCCGCGTCGCCCGAGATGCAGGCGCTCGGAAAGTTTTTCCGGCAGGAAGGACTCTATACGCTCGTGCGGTGGAACACGTTCTTCACGAACCCGCCGCTTTGCATCACCGAAGACGAGTTGCGCGAAGCGTTCGCGATCATCGACAAGGGTTTGGAGATCACCGACCGCGCCCTTACCTGATGTCTGTATCCGTGTTATCTGTGGTGCCGTTCAGGCGCCGGCTCGGCATCCGTCAAGTTCGATTCATCCCTTGCCTGGTGACGCGGCTCGGCTCCTTGCTCGCGCGGGTTCTCGCGCTCACGCATCGCCTTGTTCTTCTTGTCTGTGCGTTCGTGATCTTTTTTCTGCCGATCTTTGTCTGACATGGCAGTCCTCCATCAGCTTCAGCCTTGCGTAGTCAATGCCTTTGCACGCGGCACGGCATTACTGTCTTCATACGGCGCTGCGCTCTCCTCCGAGATTCGATAACGAAGCAATCCGCCCACACCGCCGAGTCGCTCCAGGCGCGTGCTGTCTTCAATGAATGTAACTTTCGCGGACGAGAGCACATTGGCCCTGCGTACGAGTTCGTCCGCAATCGTGCGCTGGTCCAACGACTCAGGAAGCACCACATCCGCCGGGTATAACTTCAACACCTTTTCGACTTCAGTCTCGTCGTATTGAATGTTCTCCGGCTTCGCAGCGATCAGCAGCTCTTCAACCTGGCCGTTAGACAAAGCAGCGAGCGTCTCAGGCGCGCCGGCAACGCCGAGGTCATCGGCGCGATACTCATTCAACAGGCGTTCGACTTTTTCCATGTCCGTCAGCGAGTCGTGCCGGCGGAACGCAGTTAACGACTCTTCGAGTAATTCGTGCTCGGGAGTGTTGATACCGAGACTCAACGCGTCGATAACTTTTTCCGCCATCTCCTTCGACATCTGCTCGCGCAGCATCGGAATCACCGTCGCTTCATCTCCGGCGAGTACGATCTGCTCGATACCCTCGTCGCGCACGATCTTCTCGAGCATGTCGACAACTTCCTTTGCATGTTGCAAGTGATAATTCTGAACGTGTCGCTGGTATCTCGCCTGCGACCAGCCGCCAACCTTCGTTTGCTTCGTCTTCACGTTCTCCACTTCCTGGCGTTCGACCGCGCGGCCCGCTGCAAACACGAAGATCTGTGCGCTATTGGTATCGGCAAGCACGACCGCGTAACGCCGGTATTGATCGATCAAACGCGCGAGCGGATAAAGATGCGGCCGATCCGAAACAAACACTCGATTGCGCTCGAACGGCGCGTCAAATTGTCCAACTTCAAACCAATCGTTTTCCGCGGAGCAGGCGAAGATAGCGAGTCCCTCGACCGAAGCCGGAACATCACCTTCGAGATAACGCACGATCCTGACGAAGTCTTCTTCAAAACTCAGCCGCTCCTCAGACTGGTTCTCGTAACTCTTACTCCGTTCGGTTAACTGCTTGCGCACGACGGGAAGAAAATTCTGTTGGCCGTGCTGGTCGGCGCGCGCGTCGAGATACAGACTGATCACGGGCGCAGCCGTGGGTTCAAAGTTTAAAAGACGTTCGAGCAGCTTGTCTGGGACGCGTGTTTTTCTCGGTTCATTTTCCATAGTTTTCCGTCCGATATGCGTACAAAATTTGTAGTTGTTACTTGTGTGAAAGCACATCAAGTTCCAAAAAGCAGGTTTGCTACAAAGAGGCACAAAAGGCACAAAATCAGCAGAGGTAGATTTGTGTGCTTTTGTGCTTCTTGTGGCGGAGCAGGAGTTGCATCGACCTCGGTGCTATGACCGGAAAAGAGATCATCAAGCTCACAGCGGTGGGCGCTGGCGTGCTCGTACTCAAGTCAGCCTTCGGCCGCCTGTTCGAATACGACTTCAACAACAAGACGGTACTGATCACGGGCGGATCACGCGGACTCGGCCTGGTCCTGGCGCGAGAATTTGCGCGTGAAGGCGCGCGAATCGCCATTTGTGCGCGTGACGAAGGTGAGCTCGAACGCGCCCGAATCGATTTAGAAAAGTCTGGCGCCGAAGTGATGGCGATTAAATGCGACATCACGAACAAACAGGAAGTAGATGAGATGGTGGCGGCAATCACGCGCCGCTTCGGTCACATCGACGTGCTCGTTAACAATGCGGGTGTGATTCAGGTTGGACCGATCGAAGTTATGACGCACGAGGATTTCGAACTCGCCATGAACGCGCATTTTTGGGCGCCTCTCAACACGATCATGGCCGTGTTGCCGTCGATGCGACGCCGAAAAACAGGGCGAATCGTCAATATCACTTCGATCGGCGGGAAAGTCAGTGTTCCACACCTCGTTCCGTACAGTGCGAGCAAGTTCGCCCTCGTTGGACTCTCGAAGGGTCTGCGTGCGGAGTTAGCAAAGGACGGGATCACCGTTACAACGATCTGTCCGGGCTTAATGCGAACAGGCAGCCCACGGAATGCTGACTTTAAAGGACAGCATAGATTTGAGTATGCATGGTTCAGCATTAGTGATGCGTTGCCGCTGCTAACGGTGAGCGCGGAAAACGCGGCGCGGCAAATTGTTAATGCATGCAGACACGGTCGAGCCGAACTCGTTATCTCCATACCCGCGAAAGCCGCGGTGCTTTTCGATTCGTTGTTTCCTGAAGCAATGGCGCGATTGTTAGCGGCAGCCAATCAGTTTTTGCCCGAAGCAGGCGGCGTCGGAACGCGGCGAATGAAAGGCAGAGACAGTGCGTCTTCATGGTCACCTTCATGGCTTACAACGCTAAACGAAGAAGCAGCGGTCCGTAATAATGAAGTACTTCACTGAGACATGTGGTAGATGTGATCCCTGATAATCATGTCAAAGCTGTAACGTTCCACATAACAGTAACTCCACAATTTGCGTTCGGCAGCGTACAGAGAAATTCGCTTTCGATCCGCTAAGAATCTGTCCCCCCTGAAAACAGGTTACGGCATTACGATTGCCACACGATGTAAACGTGGCGGTAGAAAACTTAAAGACGGTTGAGAAGCAAACAGCAAGAGAGTTTGTTGTATTGAATTAAGGCGAGTCCCCGATTTCGATCCACATGGTTTAAGGGCCAGCAGTAAGACACCCATCATTGGCCGGGGGAACCAGCAGACTCTCAAGCCCAGCCGGCCGTTAATACAAGTCGCAAGTCGTAAGGAATCTCTCTCCACGCGATCGTGCGCGCGTGGCACCGTCCGAGTCTCGGTAGGGAAGTGGTTGGAGGAAGTTATGATTAACAGCAACAGATTGTTCACATCTTCAGAACTCGACGCGGGGAAAACGATCGATCTCGTTTGCTTTTCTCATCTTCGCTGGGACTTTGTCTTTCAACGTCCGCAACATCTTTTGACGCGTTGCGCCCGCGACCGTCGAGTGTTTTTTATTGAAGAACCTGTTTTTGGCAACGGCTCAATGCGACTCGACGTGCGCGATGCCGAGGCCGGCGTGCGCGTGGTTGTGCCAACATTACCGGAGGGGCTACGCAGCGAGATCGCGATTAATGCCGTCATGAAGGAAATGACGCGCCAGCTTTTCCAGGAACACAATATTAATGAATACGTCTTTTGGTATTACACGCCGATGGCGCTCAAATTCACCGATCATTTCAATCCGGTCGCGTCGGTTTACGACTGCATGGACGAACTGTCGGCATTCAAAGGCGCGCACTCGCAATTATCGATGCTCGAAAAAGAGCTATTCCAAAATGTAGATCTCGTTTTCACCGGCGGGCAGAGTTTGTATGAAGCGAAGTGCGGTCAACATCCGGCTGTCTACGCTTTTCCGAGCAGCATTGATGCGTCACATTTCGGCAAAGCCCGGACGAATGTCGTCGATCCTGAAGACCAGGCGAGTATTCCACATCCACGGCTTGGGTTCTTCGGCGTCATCGACGAACGCTTCGACAGTGAACTACTCGATCAAGTGGCGGCCAAACGTCCTGATTGGCAGTTCATCATGATCGGTCCGGTTGTAAAGATCGATCCCGAGTCATTGCCGAAACACCCGAACATTCATTATCTCGGACCAAAGAAATACAACGAGCTTCCGGATTATCTCGCCGGTTGGGACATCGCGCTGCTGCTGTTCGCGCGCAATGACTCCACGCGGTTCATAAGTCCGACAAAGACTCCGGAATATTTAGCGGCCGGTAAGCCTGTCATCTCCACTTCGATCAGAGATGTCGTTCGGCCGTATGGCGAGTTGAAACTGGTGGAGATTACCGACACTGCGGATGAGTTCATTCAAGCGGCCGAAAAGATCATGGCGCGATCGCCGGAGTCTGATTGGCTGAATAGAGTCGACGCATTTCTGGAAAACATCTCGTGGGACAAAACGTGGACACAGATGTCGGAGTTGATTGAAGACGTAATACAACGAAGACGACCGGCACGCTCAGCCTCTTTACCGTTCGGAAATCTTAGCCGTCGAGCGGGTGCGGGCCTGACTACTTAGAACCGAATCATGACAAGGAGGGTTTCATTTAATGTTTGATTATTTAATTGTAGGCGCCGGCTTCGCTGGCAGCGTTCTCGCGGAACGACTCGCAGCGGGCTCAGGTAAAAAGGTTTTACTTTGCGACAAGCGTCCACACATCGGTGGCAACGCTTACGATCATTACAACGACGCCGGAATTTTAGTTCATAAATACGGCCCGCATATATTCCACACGAATTCACGCGAAGTGTTTGAATATCTCTCGCGCTTCACCGAATGGCGTCCATACCAGCATCGGGTGCGCGCGAGCGTCGATGGACAGATCGTGCCGATTCCGATCAATCTCGATACGATTAATACTCTATACGGATTGAGTCTGACTTCATTTGAAGTTGAAGAGTTCTTCAAGAAGGTTGCCGAGCCCGTAGACAGCGTTCGCACCTCTGAAGACGTGGTCGTCAGCAAAGTAGGCCGCGAGTTATACGAAAAATTCTTCCGCAATTACACGCGCAAGCAATGGGGACTCGATCCGTCCGAGCTGGATGCGAGTGTGACCTCGAGAGTACCGACCCGCACTAACCGCGACGATCGATACTTTACCGATTCGTACCAGGCGATGCCGCTACACGGCTATACGCGTATGTTCGAGAACATGCTTGATCACCCGAACATCAAGATCATGTTGAACTGCGACTATCGCGAGATCGAAAAGGACATTCCGTTTCGCGAAATGATCTACACCGGTCCCGTCGATAGTTATTTCGACTATTGTTTCGGCAAGTTGCCGTACCGCTCACTGGAATTTAAACACGAAACGCACGACGTGCCGGTGTTCCAACAGGCGCCCGTGGTGAATTACCCGAACGAGCATCTGTACACTCGTGTCACCGAGTTCAAATATCTGACCGGGCAGGAGCACGGGAAGACGAGCGTCGTGTACGAATTTCCGAAGTCGCAGGGTGATGCTTATTATCCGGTGCCGCGGAAAGAGAACGCCGAGTTGTACGCGCGCTACAAAACGCTCGCGGACACGACGCCAAACGTACACTTCGTTGGCCGGTTGGCGACGTACAAGTATTACAACATGGATCAGATCGTGGCTCAGGCGCTCACTACTTACGGCAAGATCGCCGGCATGAAGAGAGTTGAAGCTATGGTCCATACTGCCGGCAATGGAAAGGGCAATGGCAATGGCAATGGGTACGGCTTGCGCACCGATCGGATCGTGGTGCCGGAACGAGTGATCACGGCAGTGAATCAGTAGGCCAACACTCTTCTGTGTGCAAACTCTCTGCGTTCTCTGTGCGTCTGTGGTTCACCACTGCTTAGAAATAACCACAGAGCACAGAGAACACAGAGATCGCAGTCGAATACGAGAAAGCACAAATAGCTTTGCTGAAATTGCGGCGCTATTTGTGCTTTCTTACGGCTATGACCTAGAACGAACAAGGGGGGATTTCCATGGAGCTCAGAGTCGGGGGTATCTATCATTTGCCCAATGGGCGTGAACTCATCGTCTTGGGTAGACGTGAGAATGGGCGCGTTTCATACCGGCTTTCGTCCAGAACGGGCCAGTATGAAATAAGCGATGATGGCCGGTTAATTTGCGATGGCAAGTTAACTGCGTGGGACGTTTCAAACTTGACTGACACCGGACGATCGGTTGGTGTTGAAAGGACTCAACAACAAAGATACGACATAAATCAGAACGAATCGTTGCAGCCTTTAGCCCCGTCGTGACTTTCCGGTTGAGTTCTTTTAGTTTGTCAGCATGATTCTTAACAGAAAAGAGATCCCCCGCTCTGAATATCCGCGGCCACAATTTGTACGCAGTATCTGGTTCAACCTAAACGGCGAATGGGAGTTTGCCTTTGACGACGCCGACGAGGGACTCGCCGGCGGATGGTATGACGGTCGTACCTTACCGAAGCGAATCGTCGTCCCGTTTGGCTATCAGACCGCGCTTTCCGGCATCAACGACAAATCAATTCATGAAGTAGTTTGGTATGCGCGCTCCTTCGAGCTTCCCGAAGAGTTTTACAAGCGCGATCTGTTGCTGAACTTCGGTGCGGTCGACTACGCCTGCACCGTTTGGGTCAATGGGCAGGAAGTTGGACACAACCGCGGCGGTCACGTTCCTTTTCAGTTTGACATCGCACCGTATCTGAAGAGTGGTTCGAACCGCCTCACGGTTCGAGTTGAAGATCGCCAGAATCCGCAGCAGCCGCGCGGTAAACAGTCGTACACCGGACTGCCCGAAGGCATCGATTACTACTGCACCACCGGAATCTGGCAGACCGTTTGGCTCGAGCCGGTCCCGCCAATCCGCATCGAAGAGCTCCGCATGATCACTCATGCAAAACGAAATCTCATCGAGTTGACTGTTTTTCTGCATGCGCCCTCTTCTGCGTGGCGCATCGAGGTAGAGGTGCTCGAAGAAGGAAAGCGGGTCGCGATCAGCGAGGACCAGACGGCAGTGGCAACCGGGCGACTGGGAATTTCCATTCCGTACGCGAAGCTCTGGTCGCCTGAGTCGCCGCATCTTTATGATCTGCAAGTTCGCTTGTACGACGGCAACAACCTCCTCGATGAAGTTGGTTCTTACGTAGGACTGCGTGGCATTGAGTTGCGACAGGGAAAGTTTTTGCTCAACGGAAAGTCGACCTATCTAAAAATGGTTCTGGACCAGGGCTTTTGGCCCGATGGGTACCTGACCGCTCCGTCTGACGAGGCGCTGCAAACGGACATCGGCTGGATCAAGATGTTTGGTTTCAACGGCGTCAGGAAGCACCAGAAGATCGAGGATCCGCGTTGGCTTTACTGGTGCGACAAGCTGGGATTGCTTGTTTGGGAGGAGATGCCAAACGCGCGCGAGTGGTCGCCAAGGGCGGAAGACCTTCTGTCCGCGGAGTGGCAGGATGCCGTGCGCCGCGACTACAACCATCCGTGCATCATCGCGTGGGTGCCGGTAAACGAGAGCATGGGTTTTCCAGGTCTGACCGAGGAGCATGCAGGACAGTACGCGTTCATCGAGCGGATGGTCCGCGTCACGCGGCGGCTCGACTCAAGTCGACCGGTAATCGATAACGATGGTTGGGAGCACACCGACATCACCGACATCTGCGCCATTCACGATTACACGCCGACGGCGGAGAAGCTGTCGAGTCGTTATAAAGAGACGCTTAGTGGTGGTGAGCTACCGTCGAAGGTTTGGGTGGATAAACCACTCTTCGCGCGCGGGTCGAGATATCGTGGACAGCCGATCGTGCTGTCCGAGGTTGGTGGCTTTTTGGCGATTCCTAAAGACGTTCCGCCGGAGAAACGCGACTTGCTTTACCGGTTTTACGATTCGTTTCAGAAGCCGGAAGAGTTGCTGGAGAAGTATCGTGATTTGATGAAAGGCATCGGATTGCTGGAGTTCCTGGCAGGGGTCTGTTACACGCAGTTGACCGACATCGAGCAGGAGATCAACGGACTGCTTACGTACGATCGCAAACCGAAGGTCGCCCCGGAAGCTATCGCCGCGATCCATGAGGAGATCTTCCGCAAGTTCGGTTGAGTTGTATGAACCACCTGTTGAAAAATAGGCACAAGAAAGCACAGAAACCACATAAGCATTATTTGATTTTCGTGCCTTCTGTGTTTTTTGTGGCCAAGGATTCTGCAATTCGGCGGTTTAGGTAAACATGCGTAATCCTACTGACGCAGATCGGCTGGCGGCGCGGCATCGCCCGCCCGGCCAGCCCGTGATGCACCAGGACTGGGGCAAATTGCTCTTCATACACTGGCGCATCGACCCAAACGTGCTCCGGCCTCTCGTGCCGGCTTCATTGGAGATCGATACTTACGGCGACAATGCCTGGATCGCGATCACGCCATTCACGATGTGGGACGTTCGGGCGTTTCCTCCGTACGTGCCGCCCGTACCCGGACTGAGTGCGATGCACGAGTTGAATGTACGTACTTACGTGCACCACAACGGCGTTCCGGGCGTCTGGTTCTTCTCGCTCGATGCGAATAGCCGCGCTGCGGTGCTCGGCGCGCGCACCGTTTATCACCTGCCTTACTACAACGCCGACATCAACCTCACAGGTAAGAAGAAGATCAGGTACAAACTCGATCGCGAGGATGATCCGCCGGCTGAGTTTCGGGCTTCGTGGAGCGTTGGCGAGCCTTTGCCGAAATCTCAACCGGGCAGCCGCGAGTTCTTTCTAACAGAGCGCTATATTCTTTACACGGAGTATCACGACCAGCTTTATCGCGCTCGGATTTATCACGAGCCGTGGGAGCTGTATAAGGCTGAGCTCACCAGCTTCAGTTCAACGATGCTCGAGGCGAGCCGGATACCTCAACCGAAGACCCAACCTATTCTTCATCACGCCGAAGAAGTCAATGTGGACATTTGGTTGCTGGAAACTGTCGACGATTAGTGGCCACAGATTACATGTCTGTGGATTAATGATCGCCAGCGTACAAACTGCATCATCGATGATCCTCACTGTCACGACCACATCGCTTACTAATTAGAAATCGAGTTCACATTTTTTACGTTCTAAACATGATCACGACACAGCTTTCATCGACGCTGCTGGCATGAAAATTGACACCGTTACGCGCGTCAATGAATTTGAAAGGCGAGCTTTCCATGAACATCGAACGCATTCGCCCACTGACCGGACCTAATGTTTATAGCTACAAACCAGTGCTGCTCATGCGGCTGGATCTTGGCGAGCTTGCCGAACGCGAGAGCCGTGAGTTCAACGGCTTCAACGAACGGCTCCTCACACTGCTTCGGGGAATAGAACAACATCATTGCAGTCTCGGACGACCCGGCGGTTTTGTGACGAGACTCAATGAAGGAACCTACTTCGGACATGTCGTCGAGCACGTTGCACTCGAGTTAACCGAACTGTGCGGCATTGGCAAGTCGCACGGTAAGACGCGTCACGATTCGGGCAGTATTTACAACGTCGCCATCGAGTTTCAGGCTGAGAAAGCAAGCACATACCTGTTAGAGCAGGCAGTGAATCTCGTCGAAACGCTGCTGCGTGAAGAAGAGTTCGAGCTCGAACCGGTACTGGACCAGGCAAAATACCTGGTCGGTGATGCGCACGTCGGTCCGACGACGCGCGCGATTACGGAGGCCGCCAACAGGCGCAACATCCCTTGCCGTCGAGACGGGACACGGAATCGGATCCAGCTCGGATATGGAAAATATCTTCCCTACGTCCAGGCAGCGATGAGCGACCAAACAAGCGCGGTGGCAGTCGAGTTGGCCCAGGACAAAGATGAAACGAAAGATCGAGACAATGTTGGTTTATGGCGGTGATGAACAGTCACACGTCATTGGCGGCTCAGTGAGGATGGCCCCGGGTTTGGGACTGATCGGGGGCGTGATTATCGATCAGCACTTCATGGAACGGGGCAGGGTTGGACGTCTGATCGGAGCGGTGGCCCAGAACCCGAAGAACCTCGGGATTGGGATCGATGAAGAGACGGCAATTGTCGTCGAACGCGGCAAAGATTTTTATGTCGTGGGTTCAGGCGCCGTGTATGTAATCGACGGTTCCGAGGTCAGTTACTCGAATATTGCCGAGGAGGATATGAACAAGACGTTGTCCATTTACGACATCAGGATGCACATGCTCAGTGAGGATGATCGTTTCGATCTCGTCAATCGCTCCCCACGGCAGCTCAAACGGCGTGCGGCGGAGAAACTTCCGCAGAAGGAAGAGGACAAGACAGCAAAGGTTGCATGAGAGTCGTTGCAGGGTTGGGAAAACAAAATCAAGGGAAGGGAAAACTATGAACCAAACATTACTCGCAAAAGTTCCGACGGATCTGTTGTACCAGGCTTTGGAGACGGAAAAGGGCGGAGTGCAAGTTTACTCCACCGCTTTGCGCTGCACGGTCAATAAAGATCTAAGAGAAGAGTGGAACAAGTATTTAGAACAAACAAAAAACCACGTGCAGATTTTGACGGAGGTCCTGAGAGCGCTCGAGCTCGATCCGGATGCGGAAACGCCGGGCCGCAAGGTTGTGCGCTATATCGGCACGTCCCTAGTCAAGGCGATGGAGATGGCGTTGAGATCCACGGATCCCCAGTCGGCGCAGATCGTTGCTGCTGAATGTGTCGTGTTTGCCGAGACGAAGGACCACCTGAATTGGGAGTTGCTGGGTGAGCTCGCGAAGAACATGGAGGAGGCCGAGTCGTCGTTGATCTTGCCCGCATACCAGCAGGTCGAAGAAGAGGAAGACGAACATCTTTATCACTCGCAGGGATGGACCCGCGAACTATGGATTCAGGCGCTGGGAATGCCCGCTGTGCTGCCGCCGCCCGAAGAGGAGCAGGATGTGACTACTGCCGAGGACGCAGCGAAAGCAAAGAAGTCGCGAGCTAAAAAAGCAGGCGCGCGGTAACAATCAAAATGTCGAGACAGGGGGGAGCTAATGAGTCAGCCCAGGAACAAAGCAAAACGTACAAATTCGAAAAGTAAGTCAAATGGCTCGAACCATGAGTTTGAGTTACCAATGGGGGCAGGACAAGGAATGCCCAACATGAAGTCAGACGAGCTCGCGCCGAACGTCGAAGATTCTGCGGGCGAATTCCTCACTACAAACCATGGCGTTCGCATAAACGACAATCAAAATTCACTCAAAGCCGGTGATCGTGGTCCAACTCTGCTGGAAGACTTCATTCTGCGCGAGAAGATCACGCACTTCGATCACGAGCGGATACCCGAACGCGTGGTGCACGCGCGCGGCTCGGGCGCGCATGGCTATTTTCAGGTCTATGAGTCGATGGAGCCGTACACGAAAGCCCAGTTTCTCCGGGACCCGACGGTACAAACGCCCGTGTTCGTCCGTTTCTCGACCGTCGTCGGTTCTCGCGGATCTACGGACCTTGCGCGCGACGTTCGTGGTTTCGCCGTGAAGTTCTACACGCAGGAAGGGAACTTCGATCTGGTTGGAAACAACATTCCCGTCTTCTTTATCCAGGACGCGATCAAGTTTCCCGATTTAGTCCATGCCATAAAGCCGGAGCCACACAACGAAATACCGCAGGCGCAGTCGGCCCACGACACGTTCTGGGACTTCATCTCGCTGATGCCCGAATCGATGCACATGATCATGTGGGTAATGTCTGACCGCGCGATCCCGCGGAGCTATCGCATGATGGAAGGCTTTGGCGTGCACACGTTTCGCTTTGTCAACGATCGCGGCAAAGCGCGGTTTGTGAAGTTTCACTGGAAGCCTCTGCTTGGTCTGCATGCTGTAGTCTGGGACGAAGCGCAGAAGATCTCCGGAAAGGATCCGGACTTTCATCGACGCGACCTGTGGGAAGCAATTGAAAACGGTGACTATCCCGAATGGGAACTCGGCGTGCAGATCGTCGAAGAGAAAGACGAGCACAGCTTCGATTTCGATCTGCTGGATCCCACGAAGATCATTCCGGAAGAGATCGTACCCGTGCAGCGCATCGGCAGGTTGACGCTGAATCGCAACCCGGAAAACTTCTTCGCCGAAACTGAGCAGGTTGCATTTCACATCGGCAACGTCGTTCCCGGAATTGACTTCACGAACGACCCGCTGCTTCAGGGGCGCCTGTTTTCTTATCTCGATACGCAGCTAACGCGATTGGGTGGTCCAAACTTCCATGAGATCCCGATCAACCGTCCGGTAGCGCCGTTGCACAACAACCAGCGCGACGGCTTCATGCGCCAGACGATTAACCGAGGACAGACCAGCTACGATCCGAACAGCTTGAGAGGCGGGTGTCCATTTCAGGCCGGAATGGATATGAGTGGTTTCGCCAGTTACGCCGAAAGGATCGACGCCCAAAAAATTCGACAACGCAGCGCGAGTTTCTTCGATCACTTCAGCCAGGCGAC
>DASSEB010000405.1:0-10271 GCA_035696765.1 Pyrinomonadaceae bacterium
AAGTAATCGAGTTGCTGCACGTTGTTGCGCTTCAACGCGTCGACGACAGCTTTACCTTTCGTCGTATCGCCGGCATCAATCAGAACAGTCTTGCCGGCAGGTGAGGTGATCAGTATCGAATCGCCGTTAATTGGACCAACATCGAGAATGCGTACCGTCAACTCGCCACCTGAAGCCGGGGGCGGCTGGCTTTTCCACCACGGATAAACGTACTTCCAGCCCGCATAGCCGCCCAGCACGACTATGACCAGCAGCACTGCAACCGCACAACCACAGCCTCGGGTAGCTCGTCCCATCCTCGCCTCAAAGAGGGTTTGCCACAAAAAGGCACATACAGCAAAAACGTAATCACCTTCACCCGCCGTCAACTAACACGTTGTCAACCAAAGCTCATTTTGTGCCTTTTGTGCTTTTTTGTGGCAACTCTTTGTGTGCCTTTTTGTGCCTCTATACGGATTCGTGCTCGCGTTCCCACATCGTCTCCGCTTCCCGCGTGATGCGCGTCGGATATCGACCATTCCAGCACGCTACACACGACGCATCCGCGCTCAAACCGCTCGCAGCGATCATGCCTTCGAGTGATAAGTAACCGAGCGAGTCGGCCTCGATAAACTTTCTAATCTCATCCACCGTCATCTGCGCCGCGATCAGGTCCGACTTGTTCGGCGTATCAACTCCGTAGTAGCACGGACTGATCGTCGGGGGGCAACTGATGCGCACGTGGATCTCCTTCGCGCCCGCGTCCCGGACCATGCGCACGATCTTTTTCGACGTCGTGCCACGCACGATTGAATCGTCGATCAGCACCACACGCCTGCCGTTTATCAGGTCCCGCACCGGATTGAGTTTTATGCGGACTCCAAAAGAACGGATCGATTGTCGCGGCTCGATGAAGGTGCGCCCAACGTAGTGGTTGCGCACCAGTCCAAAACGAAAACTCAAACCGCTTTCAGCCGCGTAACCGATGGCAGCCGCGACGCCCGAGTCGGGCACAGGCACCACAATGTCAGCATCCGCAGGCTGCTCGACCGCAAGCCTGCGGCCCATTTTGTGTCGCGACTCATTGATCGACTTGCCATAAATCAACGAGTCCGGTCGCGCAAAATAAACATGCTCAAACAGACACATCGAATGCTTCTGTTCCGGCAGCGGGTGGGACGATCGCAAGCCCTCCTGATCGATCACGATCATCTCGCCGGGTTCGACGTCGCGCACGTACTGCGCATCGATCAGGTCAAACGCGCACGTCTCAGACGCAACCACCCACGCATCGCCGAGCCGCCCTAACGCGAGCGGGCGGAAACCGCGACTGTCGCGAATGACGATCATCTCCGTCGGCGTCAGAAATAGCATCGAGAACGCGCCTTCAGTCTCGCGTAAAACTTCCGGTATCGCTTCTCTCACCGGCAGCCGCGATCGCGCGACGCCGTGCAGCACCACTTCTGTGTCGGACGTTGAAGAGAAGATCGCGCCGTCGCGTTCGAGCCGTTGTCGTTCTTCGCGTGCGAACGGAAGATTGCCGTTGTGACAAACCGCGATCTGCCCGTGCTGGCAAGTCACGAGAAACGGTTGCGCCTCGAGAATCGAGACTTCGCCCGCGGTGGAATAGCGCACGTGTCCGATTGCGTTCGGCCCTCGCAAACGATCGAGCGTCGCTTGATCGAACGACTCGGAGACGTGACCCATCGCGCGTTCGAGACGCAGCTCGGCGCCATCGGAAGCGACGATGCCACACGATTCCTGGCCGCGATGCTGAAGCGCATACAAACCAAGGTAGGTCAGCCGGGAGGCGTCAGGATGGCCATAGATTCCGAAAACGCCACACTCTTCACGTAGCTTGGTGATCTCGATTTCAGTCAATTGAGTTGTCCTGGATTGCCGTTTCGGAGATTACGCACGTAATCATAACCACTAAGCCATAAAGGCACAAAGTAAAACACCGGATTAGATGTTACTTTGTGCGATGTTAGTTTGTTTCGCGGTGTTGCGCTGGTTATGATGGCGACGTGATGCACGCCCTTTCGTTAGCCTTATTCATCCTGGTTTGCTTTGCGCCGCTCGCATTTGCCGGCAGCAATCCCCGCCCGGCTTCGCAGTTGTATCGCCGCCATTGCATCTCGTGTCACGGCAACGATGGACGCGGGAAGACGTTGAAGGGTAAGTTTAGCCATGCACGCGACCTGACTGACGCTCAGTGGCAGTCGGACGTCAGCGACGAGCGTATCTTCAATTCGATCATGAACGGACGAAACGTGCGCGGCAACATGCCTGCGTTCGCCAAAAAGCTCAACGATAACGAGGTCGATTCGCTGGTAGATTTTGTGCGCCGGCTGAAGGGTAACGGGCAGTAGCAATTCATGTTTTCCAAGCGCATTTCCGCACTGAAATCTGCCGTTACGTTTCGCGGTCTCGTTATCGTTGTGCTGCAACTCGGGCTCGTTATCCTGCTCGGCGCCGCCGGCTGGTCGATTTACCATCGGCTTCCTGCCAGTGATTCTGAACTCAAATCCGATCAGCGGACGACAACTTTACAGATCGTGATTCAACAAGCTCCTGAAAGCGCCGGTCCTTCGCTGGATGTGGCGGTGAGTCTTTACCCGGTCGACATCATCGCGGTGCGACACGAGTTTTTTACGGAGCCAAAGCCCGGCAAGCGCTTTGAAGATTTTCTGAAAGAGCGGATGCGGGGTCGCGCACCAATCAACGCGCGGCTCGATAAGCAAGGTCACGGCGCCGTGATGCTCGCGCCCGGCAGTTGGTGGCTGCACGCCACGCTTCCCGGCGACGAACAGCTCGAATGGCGGTTGCCGGTGACCGTTGTCGGCGCCAGGCAGACGGTCGAACTAACACCACAGAACGCGTACACGAGAAGCAAGACCTTTTAGCCGCAGATGAACGCGCATTGAAAACACGGATCGATGCTTGCCCTCCGCGTTGAAAAGAAAACCGTTGCAGTCAAAGAAGTCGAGCAGCCGGATCGTGCTGATGAGGCGCTGGTGCGTGTGCTCCTCTCAGGCATTTGCAACACTGACCTGGAAATCGCGCGTGGTTACGCCGGCTTCAAGGGAACGATCGGGCACGAGTTTGTTGGTCTCGTCGAAGAGAGCACCGATCGCAAGATTGTAGGTCGGCGCGTCGTCGGCGAGATAAACGCAGGTTGCGGGAAATGCGAACTCTGCCGCGCCGGTGACTCACGACACTGCGCCTCACGCACAGTGCTCGGCATCGTCGGTCGCGATGGCGCCCACGCCGAGTTTCTGCAACTGCCCACCGAGAATCTCGTTCCTGTTCCTGACAACATTCCTGACGAGCATGCGGTCTTTACTGAACCACTCGCGGCTGCGTGCGGCATTCTGGAGCGTGTCTCGATCTCGAAGCCGGATCGCGTCGCCGTGATTGGAGACGGCAAGCTCGGATTGCTCTGCGCGCAGGTGCTCGCGCTGACCGGAGCATCGTTACTCCTCATCGGAAAACACTCCTCCAAACTCCGCATCGCAGAGCAGCGCGGCATTGAAACCGCAACTCCCAAACAGGTAGTAAAACGAGCGAAGCAGTTTGACGTCGTCGTAGAAGCATCAGGCGCGGCAGCCGGATTCGCTCTCGCGCTGGACCTACTCCGGCCCCGAGGCCAGCTCGTTTTGAAGTCAACCTTTCACGGAAGAACCGAAATGGACGCCGCTCGCATCGTCGTCGATGAAATCTCGATCGTCGGTTCGCGTTGTGGGCGCTTCACGCCCGCGCTCGATCTGTTGAAGAAAGACGCCGTCGACGTCCAGAGCCTGATCAGCGAGGAGTACGCGCTCTCGAAGGGTGTTCACGCGATGCAGCGCGCCGGCGTGAAAGGCGTCCTCAAGGTGCTCCTGCGCCCGTAAGTTTTTGCTCACAGACAAGCCTTTCGCTATACTCTAGCCCTTTTCCTGGGGCTCGGATCCCGGCTTATCTAGAAGGTGGTGAAATATGTTTGACGTCTCGAATGAACGCACGACTGATCAGGAGCGGACTATCCTACGAAAACTGCGTATCTGGATTGCCGCCCTCGCAATCGCATGCTTGGTCGCCGGCATCGGCATCGGAGCGATGTTGTCGGGCCGAACAACGATTGCGCAGCCGGATATGCAGATTGCCCGCGCGCCTGAGGCCCTGTCGGCCTCGTTTGCCGAGATTGCGCGCCGCGTCGAGCCGGCCGTCGTGAACATTGAGACCACCCAGGCCCAGGAAGAAGAAAGCGCTGACAAGGACGAAGACAAGGAAGACCAATCGAGCAATCCGTTGCTCGACATGTTTCGTCGCCCGCCCAGGCGGCCGAATCACGGCGTCGGCAGCGGATTTATCGTCAGCCCGAAAGGCTACATCCTGACCAACTACCACGTGGTCGAAGACGCCGCGCGCATCACGGTCGGCCTCCAATCGGGTGAGAAATATCGCGGCACAGTCCAGGGTTTCGACTCCGAGACTGACGTTGCAGTGATCAAGATCGAAGCGCCGAGAGATCTTCCGACTGTAACTCTCGGTGATTCAAACGCCGCACAGGTCGGCGATTGGGTGCTGGCGATGGGTTCGCCGTTCGGCCTCGATCAAACCGTCACCGCCGGAATCATTTCGAAGAAGGAACGCGAGAGTCCTTACTTCAACGTCTTCCAACGTTTCCTCCAAACTGACGCCGCCATCAATCGCGGCAACAGCGGCGGCCCACTCGTCAACATGCGCGGTGAAGTTATCGGCATGAACTCGCAGATCGCGACTTCCACCGGCGACTACAACGGCATCGGCTTCGCGCTGCCCGCAAACGAAACGAGTTTCGTTTACAAACAGTTAATCGCGCAGGGTAAAGTCAAACGCGGATATCTCGGAATCAATCTCGACTCCGTGCACGACGAGTTTGCGAAAGTTTATGGTCTCCCGGAAGCAAGGGGTGCGATCATCACGGCCGTCACCCCAGTTGAAAACGGTCAACCGACGCCCGCAGCAAAAGGCGGTCTGCAACCGAGCGACATCATCGTCGACTTTGAAGGTACGCCGGTCATCAACGCGCAGGATTTGATTCAGCGTGTCGCCAGCACGCCGGTTGGCCAGCAGGTCTCGCTTACTTACCTGCGAGACGTCAACGGCAAACTCGAGAAGAAGACCGTCAGCGTCACATTGGGCGAACGGCCTCCTTCAGCAGCAACACGAGAATGGAGTGGTCCAACAAAGGTAACGCCGACGACTACCGATCCGCGCGGTAATTCGCTGCATCTCGGAATCACGCTCACCGAACTGACACCGCAGCTAATGGCTGACCGTCACCTGACCGGCGTTCAAGGTCTTTTGGTGAAGGAGATCGACCCGAATGGTCTCGTGGCCGAGCTGCGCGTCCCGCCCACCAGTCAGCCGGCGGTGATGCTCAATGACGTGATTAACCGGATCAATAAAACACCGGTGACTTCACTCGCGGATTTCCAACGTGTGTTGAACGGACTGAAGGCCGGCGATCCGATCGTTCTCAATCTGACGAGACTGATTCGCGATCCGCGAGGCGATCGCCTGCAGCCGCTGATCGTTCAGTTCACGTACCAATAGGACATTTATCGTAGGGTCGTAGCAAAGAATGGCTCAGGCTAAAAAAGCAATCGCAAAAACCAGCGGAAAACTCGCGGCGCGCAATGCCGCACGCGCCGCAGTCAAAACGTATCAGAACTACATCGACGGAAAGTGGGTCGCCAGTGAGTCTGGCGAGATGTTTGAAAACATCAACCCGGCCGATAACCGCGACATCGTTGGCCGCTTTCCTCTGTCCACGAGCGAGGACGTGAATGCGGCGGTGAACGCCGCGCAGAATGCGTTCGATCGCTGGCGCAATACTCCTGCTCCGAAACGCGCGGAATTGCTCTTTCGTCTCGGCGAGATCCTGATCCGCAACAAGGAACAGTTCACCGCCGACATGACGCGCGAGATGGGCAAGGTTTTGAAAGAGGCCGGCGGCGACGTTCAGGAAGCCATTGATTGCACTTACTACACTGCGGGCGAAGGACGGCGTCTTCACGGGTTCACGACGCCGGCCGAGATGCGCGACAAGTTTGCGATGTGCGTGCGCCAGCCAGTTGGTCTTTGCGGTTTGATCACGCCGTGGAACTTTCCGATGGCGATTCCGTCATGGAAACTGATCCCGGCGTTAATCTGCGGCAATACCGTCGTTATCAAGCCTGCCGAAGACACGCCGCTGTCGACTTACAACCTCGTGAAAGCCTGCGAGGAAGCTGGCATTCCGCCGGGCGTTGTTAATCTCGTCACGGGTTATGGCGAGACTGTGGGCGCGGCGATGACGAACCATCCGGCGCTGCGTTTGATCTCGTTCACCGGATCGACGGAAACCGGCCGCATCGTCGCTTCGGCCTGCGCTGAACGTAACGCCATCTGCTCGCTCGAGATGGGTGGCAAGAACGCCATCATCGTCATGGACGATGCCGATATCGATTTAGCAGTTGAAGGCGCCATCTGGGGCGCCTTTGGTACGTCTGGGCAGCGCTGTACCGCGTCGTCCCGTTTGGTGGTCCACAAGAAAGTCTACAAACAGTTCGTAACAAAGCTCGTCGAAAATGCGAAAGCCCTGCGCGTCGGTGACGGCTCCGATCCGAAGACCGACGTTGGTCCAGTCATCAACGCTGATGCGGTGGAGAAGATCATGAATTACATCCGCATCGGGCGTAACGACGACGGCGCTAAACTCGCCTGTGGCGGCAAACGTCTCTCGCGCGGCGATTATGCAAACGGTCACTTCATCGAGCCGACGGTCTTTACTGACGCCGCGCCCGACATGCGCATCTCGCAGGAAGAGATCTTTGGACCAGTAACCACGGTGATTCCGGCGAACTCGCTTGACGACGCGATTCAGATCGCCAACGGTGTTCGCTATGGCCTGTCGGCCGCAATCTACACGCAGAATGTCAATCGCGCTTTCAAAGCGATGAACGAGATGTACACCGGCATCTTCTACGTTAACGCCTCGACCATCGGCGCGGAGGTCCATCTTCCGTTCGGCGGCACCAAAGCAACCGGTAACGGCCATCGCGAAGCAGGTACGCAGGTGCTGGATATCTTCTCTGAATGGAAGTCCGTCTATGTCGACTTCAGCGGCAAGCTGCAACGCGCGCAGATTGACCAGGTTGAGTCGCCCCAATAAATTAGGCCGCGGATAAACGTTGCTTAACCCAGATCAGCGTTAATCTGTGAAAATCCGCGGCTAAATACTGTTCAAACCTGGAGAACAAACCGTGATCGTCGGCCTCCCGAAAGAAATCAAAGACAATGAATATCGAGTTGGATTAACACCTGCGGGTGTCCGCGCCTTGAAAGACGCCGGACACGAAATCAGAGTTGAAGCGAACGCGGGCGCAGGTTCCGGATTTGAAGATGCGCTTTACGAACGCGCCGGCGCGACGATCATTTCATCGGCTGACGACGTTTGGGCCAGCGCCGACATGATCGTGAAAGTGAAAGAGCCGATCGCGCCGGAGTATCCACGCATGCGCGAGGGCCAGTTGCTTTTCACCTACCTGCATCTCGCTCCCGAGCACGCGCTCACGCAGGAGTTGCTCAAGCGCAAAGTCACCGGCATCGCGTACGAGACGATCACGGATCGACGCGGTACGTTGCCGTTGCTGACGCCGATGTCGGAAGTCGCGGGCCGAATGGCGATTCAGGTCGGTGCGCACTATCTCGAAAAGATGAGCGGCGGCCGGGGAATTTTGTTGGGTGGCGTTCCGGGTGTGCCGGCGGCGCGTGTCGTCATTATCGGCGGAGGCGTTGTAGGCACAAACGCCGCGAAGATTGCAGTGGGCATGGGCGCGCACGTTACCATCATCGACAAAAATCTTGATCGGCTACGCGAGCTCGACGACATCTTCCTCTCGAAGATTTCCACACTTGCGTCAAGCGCTTACATGATCCACGACACCATTTCGCAGGCTGATCTGATCGTCGGCGCCGTGCTCGTGCCTGGCGCCGCTGCACCGAAGCTAGTAACCCGGTCAATGCTGAAGGACGTGCCGAACGGTGCGGTCATCGTCGACGTCGCCGTCGATCAGGGTGGCTGCATCGAGACGACGCACCCGACCACTCACTCGAACCCGACTTATTACGTTGAAGGCGTGCTGCACTACTGCGTCGCAAACATGCCGGGCGCTGTGCCACGCACTTCGACGTTCGCGCTGACTAACGCGACGTTGCCGTACGCACTCAAGCTGGCAAACAAAGGCTTCCTGGAGGCGATTACAAGCGACCCGGGTTTGAAGGAAGGCGTCAACACCTATGCGGGCCACTGCACGTACGAGGCGGTCGCAACCGATCAGGGGATCTCGTACTCGCCCTTAGACCAACTAATCCGGTAAATCCGGTTTTCATCTGCGTGAATCCGCGGCTACTTCTGCAATGCACGCAAGTAGATCTTCGGGGGACACAGGCTTCGCCAGGAACGCGTTCACCTGCTCAGATTCATCGGTCGTGTTCTTCGGATCGAGTGCGCTCAACAGGATGATCGGCAAGTGGGCCAGGTGCCGGCTGTTCCTCACGAAGCGACACAACTCGTAACCATCCAGGTTCGGCATCAACCCGTCGGTAACGATCACGTTGACGTGAGCGGCCAGCAGGACTTTCATCGCCTCCAAACCATCGCCCGCCGATGCAACTTCATAACCCGCGCGCTGAAGCACCACCTCGAGGTATCGCCGCAGCGCCGGATCGTCCTCGACCAGCAGCACACATGGGCGTTGCCCGGGCGCTTGCGCCGAGTGCAGTCCATTGCCTGAAATGAGTGGGTCCAATTCGATCATTGCTGAGGGGCTTAGACTTTCGAGGCCGTGAGGGCTCGGATTCGCGAGCCAGGGAGGACTCGCTGCAAGCAGAGTAGACGGATGCGGCTCTGCTTGTCAATGTTTTGCCATATTAATCAGCGGTACTGATCGATGAACGTGCGGTGCCACAGTTCCAACCCAAGTAGCTGAAAAACCTGGAGGTTATAGTCTTCACGGCCGGAAAAGTTCGCCTCCAGCACTCGCCGCACTTCACCCGGACGGAACAGCCCCCTGCGCTTCACCGCCTCCTCCGATAACAGGTCGTTAATCAACGGTCGCAAAGGTCCGCGCAGCCACGAGCGAATCGGCGCTCCAAACCCCGCCTTCTTTCGCCAGACGACGTCTTTTGGCAGGACGCTTTCGAGCGCTCGCTTGAGCACGTACTTTCGCTTCAGGCCGCGCAGTTTCAGCCGCGGCGGCATGCGCGCCGCCATTTCAATCATCTCGCGATTGAGAAACGGCACCCGCACCTCGAGATTTGCGGCCATCGACGTCTTGTCAGTCGTCAAAAGGTTCAGGCAAGGCAGAAATGTTTTCAGATCGACGTACAGGAGCTGGTTCAACGGCGCCGCATCTGAAGCGCGCGCGAAGTAAGCACGATGCGTCGCGTACGGATCGTACTCGCGTGTGAGTGCGCGCCATTCATCGGAATACAGCCGGTGCTTCATATCGTTCGTGAAGTAAGTGCCGTAGCCGAGATAACGATCCTCAAAGTCGAGCGCGGCGCTGCGTGCAAACTTCTTCGCGTTGCGCAGTGGCGCTGTGAGTTTTCCAGGCAAGCCGCCCGGCAAGACACCTGCAACCGTTTTCATGAGCGGCCGTCGCAGCAGGTTCGGGACGGGATCGAACGCCGATGCGATCTTCATCGCCATCTGCCGCGGATAACCCGCGAACACTTCATCGCCGCCCATGCCTGAAAGCATCACGGTGAGCGTCTCACGCGCCGCTCGCGAAACAAGATAACTCGGAATCGCCATGTCGATCGGCGGCTCTTCCATGTGATAGACGAGCTTCGGCAGCAGATCGGCGACAGAGGGCTTCAACATGATCTCGTGGTAGTCAGTCTGTAACTGCTCGTTGACGCGACGCGCCCAGCGCACGTCGTCGGGAATGATGTCGTAGCGCAGGTCTTCGCTCTCGATCCCGACTGTGTAAGTGCTAATTGCGCGGCCGTCGCCGTGGTGCTTCATCATCGCGACGATTCCGGACGAGTCGATGCCGCCGGAGAGGAACGACCCGAGCGGCACGTCGGAAACCATCTCCATCTTCACGACGCGATCGAGCGTGTCGAGCACGCGCTCCCGCCACGAGGCCTCGTTCTTGCCTTCTTCGATTGTGTCGAACGAAACGTCCCACCATTGCTTGATCGTAAGCTCGTCGTCATGAAAGTGGACCAGGTGACCGGGTGGAACGGTCTTCACGTTTGCAAACAACGTGTTCGGA
>DASSEB010000406.1:0-12675 GCA_035696765.1 Pyrinomonadaceae bacterium
AGGTTGAAACGTCTTCGACGCAATTGCAGGAACTGACCGATGCTGTCCTGTATCTCGTGCATTACTCGTACGGCTGCGCTGAACAGCGTGCATCGCGCATCATCGCGATTGCAGCTTTACGAGATGTGCTCACCGCCTTCAAAGCTAAAGGCTTCCCGTCGCCCGCGGAATTGGACGCCAAAGTCGCGGAGGATCTAAAGGTCCTACAGGGCATGCAGAACGACGATGGCGGCTTCGGTTTTTGGAGGCGTGGAGAGCAATCATGGCCATACCTGAGTCTCCACGTCGCGCATGCGTTGGCACGCGCAAAACAAAAGGGCTTCGCGGTACCGGAAGAAATGTTTGAGAACTCGCGGCAGTATCTCGCCGCGGTCGAGTCAAACATTCCTGCTCACTATTCAGTGGCAACGCGCCAGGCGATCATCGCCTACTCGCTTTACGTGCGCGCCCAGATGGGTGAACGCGACACTGCGCGTGCTCGCAAACTGATCGCGGAAGCGGGGCTGGAAAAGTTGTCGCTGGAATCTGCCGGCTGGCTGCTCTCGGTGCTGACAAATGACAACGCATCGACCGGTGAAGTAAACGCTATTCGGCGCCTGCTCAACAACCGGGTGACTGAGACCGCTGGCACGGCACACTTTGTTTGCTCTTACAGCGACGATGACTATTTGATTCTCAATTCCGATCAACGTGCTGATGGCATCATTCTCGAAGCCCTCATCGGCGATCAACCGCAGAACGATTTGATCCCCAAGCTCGTGCGTGGATTATTGGCTCATCGAAAAAAGGGGCGTTGGGAAAACACGCAGGAGAACGTGTTCACTCTGCTCGCGCTTGATCGCTACTTCAACACGTTCGAAAAGGTCAATCCGAATTTTGTGGCGCGCGTTTGGCTGGGCGATGCCTATGCCGGCGCACAGGATTTCAAGGGCCGTTCCACGGATCGACAACTGGTGAACGTGCCGATGCGTTATCTGATCGAGAACAGTCGCACGCAGCAGGCCGACACAGCGTCGCCGGGAGATGTAACTCGGAACTTGATCGTGAGTAAGGAAGGGCAGGGAAGGCTCTACTATCGCATTGGTATGAACTATGCACCCGCCGATCTGAATTTAAAAGCAGCAGACTATGGGTTCACGGTTGGCCGCACTTACGAAGCGATCGATCATCCCGGCGATGTCACTTGCGACGCTGAAGGTGTGTGGCACATCAAGGCGGGGTCCCGCGTACGCGTGCGGCTGTCGCTGGTCGCGCAGGCACGACGTTATCACGTGGCATTGACAGATCCGCTGCCTGCGGGTTTCGAGTCACTGAATCCGGGACTGGCGACGACCGAACGTATACCTGACGACGCAACTGACGAGAGGCAGCGGCAATCATTATGGTTCGATCATCAGAATCTAAGAGACGAACGCACGGAAGCATTCACGTCGTTGCTTTGGGAAGGTGTTTACGACTATTCGTACGTCGCCAGGGCAACGACGCCAGGATCGTTTGTCGTGCCTCCGGCTAAAGCTGAAGAGATGTACCATCCGGAAACGTTTGGTCGCGGCAAGACGGATCGCGTGCGTGTCGAGTAACTGCGTCGCTCCTTTTGTGCTTTTGTGCTTTTTTGTGGCTAAAACACTTTTTAGGCTAACGCGATGTATCAATCACTGCGCAACGTTCGAATCGGATCGATTTTTGTTGCCCTTAACGTAGGGATGCTGGATGCGAGGAGTGCGATACAGACGACGAGTGTCGCCATCAGGAAGTAGATCAACGGATCGGTTGCGCTTACCGCAAACAGAAGAGATTTCATAAACTGATTGAGGGCGAGCGATGTGGAAAAGCCGATCAAGAGTCCGGCACCCACTAAAATAGCGCCTTCTCCGAGAATCAACTTCATCACTGCGCTCTTCCGGGCGCCCAACGCGACTCTGATTCCTATCTCTCTGTTTCGCTGGACCACGGTGAAATTCATCGTCGCATAGATTCCCGCCGCAGCTAACAACACAGCCAGAAATCCGAATGCTGAAAAGAGCCACAAATTGAAACGTCGCGGCGCTACGGCATCAGTGACGAACTCATCGAACGGCCGAACATTGAACACGACTCCGCGTGCGTCAAGTGCTTGAAGTGTTTGGCGGACGGGAACGATCAATGACGAAGGAGTGGCCTTCGTTTTTACCACGAAGTTCATGATCGGAAACGTCGAAGACTGCTGATAACTCACGTAAAGCGCAGGTTCGGCATCGAGCTCCAGACTTGTATGTTTGATACTCGCGACTACTCCTACAACTTCACCTTTAACGTACTGCGAATCTCCGTCGAGTCGAACACCAACAGGATCTCGTCCTGCAAGGTATATTCGAGCGAACGCCTCGTTGATTACGAACACCTGGGGCGCGCCCTGCCGTTCACGATCGTCGAAAAGACGTCCCTTCTTCAATGCCACTCCAGCCGTCTCGAAGAACGACGGTGACACCACGCGGTAGTCGGCGATTCTTTCTTCAGCCTTCGTAACGTTCGTCTCGCCCGCGATCCGAAATTGCAGCTTCATTGTGCGGCCGCCGAGTGGGAGGTGCGATATCGCTCCAACGGAAGTCACACCAGGTAACGTACTCAGCTTCTCGAGTGCGTCGTGAAAAAGTGCGATGCGTTTCGGACTGCCGTTCGGATAATCGGCGAAACTCAAGGACAGTCCAGCCGTCAGCAGGTGCTCGCTTTTGACTCCGGGATCAACAGCCTGCAAGCGCCAGAAGCTCTTCACTACGAGACCCGCACCGGTCAAAAGGATCAGTGCCAACGCAATCTGTCCGACGACCAGGATTCGACGAACTCGATTTGAACGTCGAGGAGTAGTCCCGACATTGTTTGAGTTCTTGAGCGCATCGTTGAGTTCCAACTGCGACGCTTGAAATGCGGGAAACAAGCCAAACATGACCGTGCTTAGACATGAGATCGCGAACGCGAAAAAGAACGCGGGCACGCTCAGCGATGATTCCGTCAGGCGAGGTATCGAAGCTGGTCCCATGGCTCGCACGGTCGAAAGACAGGCGGCGGCAACAAACACTCCGAGAGTTCCGCCGAAAGCGGAGAGCAGCATGTTTTCCATGAGGAATTGCCGCACTATCCGGAACCGGCCGGCGCCGAGTGCGAATCGTAAAGCCAGCTCGCGACGTCTGACGTGAATGCGCCCGAGCTGGAGATTTGCGACATTCGCGCACGCGATCACCAACACGATCGCAACCGCACCGAACAACAGGAGCAACGCCGCGCGTGAGTTACCGAACAGATAGTCGCGCAACGGCTGAAGCTGGACCTGCCAACCTCTATTCGTGTCGGGATAGAGTTCTGCCTGTCGCTGCGTCAACGTGTTTATTTCGGCTTGGGCCTGTTCGATGCTGACTCCCGGTTTGAGTCGCCCAATCGTGCGCGAGTTATGTGAGCCGCCGCGATCCCGGTCTGTGATCTCACCCATGGTGAAGAGATCGACGCGCGCTGGAAAATTGGTTTCTGCGGGAAGAACACCAACTATGACACCGGTGTCACCAATGGTTAAGCCGAACGTAATCTTTCTTCCGATGACATTTTGATCGCCGCCAAATTGCCGGAGCCATAAGGCGTGACTGATGATGACGCTATCCTCGGGTTCATCAACTTCCGCGAAGTCTCTTCCCAGTACAGGTTGCACTCCAATAGTGCGAAAGAAGTTAGGTGTTACATAAATACTTTCAACGCGTTCAAGGGATCGGGCGCCATAAAGATTAACGGGTATCGTCCCCCACGCGGCGATTCGTTCGAAGCTCTGAGTTTGCTCTCGCAAATCGAGGATGTCGGCAGGGTTGAGAAATGCGCCACTGACGCCGAGCGCCGGATTTTGATTACTTAGCCAGACAACTCGTTCTGCGCCAGCGTATGGTAGCGGCCGGATTAGCACCGTGAGTACTACGCTGAAGATGGCCGTGTTCGCGCCGATACCGAGCCCAAGCATGAGTGTTGCCATCGCGACAAAACTTCGACTTCTCGAGAGTGTTCGACAGGCATAGCGTAGATCTTGCCAGGCGCCTGCAAGCGGTCGAAACGCTCCAACATCTCGATACTCATCTTTCATGTTTGCCGTCCTCGCCGAAGTCTCTCCACGACAAAGTCGCGGGAAATTAAGCCACAAAAAAGCACAAGCACAAAAGGATTTCTTCTGTGCCTCTTGTGCCTCTTTGTGCAAATCATTCTTTGGCCCGCTGTGCGAAAGTGGGATCGTGAAATCCCGCAAGCGAAACGGATCTGTCCTTCGCGAACCGAAATCTTCATGAACAGACGGGCGGGCCCAGTTGGCACAGTCCTTGAATCGAGGTCGGAAAGAAAACCGGGCTTCTGCGAAGGATTGAACAATTACACTGCTTTTCGTACGTCGTTCACACTCATCAGCGTTGTCTCAAACGGCCCGTAACCGCTAACAGTCAGTGGCGCAAGGAAGCGCTTCAGATTAGTGAGGAGGCAACATGCGAGGACTCATCGCGCAGGACATCACCTTCAGTGTCCGTACATTATTTAAGCACCTTGGTTTTACGATCACGGCTGTCTTGACGCTCGCGTTGGGAATCGGAGCGACGACTGCGATCTTCAGTGTGGTCTATGCCGTGTTCGAGCCGATGCCTTACCCCAAGCCCGAACAACTGGTCATGGTGTGGTCCAGGATTCACGGAGAGCGAAACTCCGTTGCGCCCGGCGACTACCTGGACTGGAAACGAAGAAGCACCTCTTTCCAGGACCTGAATGCATGGTCCGGCGGCTCGTATAACGTAGCAACTCCGGAACGGCCGGAACAGGTCGACGGCTCCCCTCGAACGCCCGGGTTTTTCAAGATGGAAGGATTGCCGATGTTTCTCGGCCGCGACTTTCTTCCTGAAGAAGGTGAGCCTGGGCGCGACCACGTCGTGATACTTAGCAACCGAATGTGGACCCGACACTTTGCCGGGGACCCCAACATCATCGGTAAAGATATTCGCATGAATGGCGAGCCGTACACGGTCGTCGGCGTGCTTCCTGCCGGCATGTACGATCGTCTGCCGATGGAGTTGTGGGTGCCGCTGGCTTTCAAGCCGGAACAAACCACCAATCACAACGCTCATTTCGTTCTCGTTATGGGCCGGTTGAAAGACGGGGTTTCAATCAACCAGGCGCAATCCGAGATGAACGGAATTGCAGCGCAACTGCAAAACGAATACCCGCAGTCCAATACCGGTTGGGACGTGAGCGTGGAACCTCTGCATCTAAACTTCGTCGAGCCTGCGACCCGCAGAAACCTTTGGCTGCTATTGGGCGCGGTCGGTTTTCTCTTATTGATTGCATGTGTGAACGTCGCGAACCTGCTGATGGCTCGCGGTGCATCGCGCCAACGAGAAGTAGCAGTGAGAGCGGCCCTGGGCGCGTCCAGGTTCCGCATCTTCAATCAGTTTCTAACTGAGAGTTTGGTGTTGGCCGTTGTCGGCGGCGTCTTTTGTATCCTGCTCGCGGGCTTAATCCTCAATGCAATGACGATGGTCATGCCGCCAGTCGGCACGATGTTGCCTTCCGAGGCTGACATCAGAATCAGTGTGCCGGTGCTGCTCTTCACGATCGCCCTCACAGGAATTTGCGGATTACTGTTTGGATCGGCGCCTGCCTGGCAGGCAACACGTTTGGATCTCAACGACGTGCTCAAGTCTGGAGGACGCACAGGGGGCGGAGCACGACGCAACGCACTTCGTTTCCTAGTGATTGCAGAATTCTCACTCGCATTGACTTTGTTAGCCACGGGTGGGATGGCGCTCAAGGGCTTTTGGAACTTGACGCGAATAGATCTCGGCATCAGTCCTGAACACGTCCTCACGTTTCAATTGCCGGTGCCGGACGAACGCCTGAAGGGGCCAGAGCAGATCAGATCGTATTACCGCCAGATGCTGGGCCGGGTCGAGGGTGTCCCTGGTGTAACGAACGTTGCCGTGATGACCGGCGTACCTGCGCGTGGCCCAATGTTTGGTATGCCGGTCAAGATTATGGGCCAGCCGGACGTAAATATGTCCGAGCGTCCCGGCGCGGCATTTCAAATGGTTACTGCCGAATACAAGGACGCTTTGGGCATTCGCGTCACGAAAGGCCGCAGCATCGACGAGCACGACACTGAGACCAGCCCGCGTGTCGCTATGGTTAACGAAACCTTCGTTAGCCGCTATTTGCCGGGAGTTGATCCATTAACGCAGCGAATTTCAGTCGAAGAAATAATTCCGGGCGGAGCACTTGGACCACCGATCGAGTGGCAAATTGTCGGCGTGTTTCAGAACGTGCGCGGCGCGGGAATGCGCGAAGTGTACCCGGAGATCAACGTGCCGTTTTGGCAGAATCCGTGGCCGCAGGTTTCGATGGTCGTGCGGACAGGTGGCGATCCGAAGGCCGTGACAAAGAGCGTCGCCGCCGCGATCAATTCCGTCGATCCGGATTTGCCGCTTGCCGGTGTCAAGACTGTTGACGAGATTGTAAGTGAGTCATTAGCCATCGATCGCTTCAGCATGGTTTTGTTCTCCAGCTTCGGATTGCTCGGATTGATCCTTGCAGCCGTCGGTATCTACGGCGTGATGGCGTTTGGCGTCGCTCAACGCACGCAGGAATTTGGCGTGCGCATGGCGCTGGGTGCACAGCGGTCCCGAGTTGTCGGTCTGGTACTGAAAGAGGGAACGATTGTGGCCGTCGCCGGCGCCGTCATCGGACTGGGTGGCGCCTACCTGGTGGGCCGAGCGATGCACTCGACTCTATACGGAGTCGGCACGATGGATCGTTTCGCTGTCGGTGTGACGGCGGCTTTGTTGCTGGTGGTGGCGTGGTTGGCCTGTTTGGTTCCTGCTTTAAGGGCGAGCCGGGTTGAACCGATGACGGCACTGAGGGAGGAATAGCCTGCGAAATGAACACTCTTCTTAATGACATCCGCTACGCAGCTCGCATGTTGCGTCATAACTCAGGATTTACACTCGTTGCAGTGCTGACACTCGCTTTCGGCATTGGCGCTAATACCGCGATCTTCAGTGTCGTTAACGCCGTAGTTCTTCGGCCGCTTCCGTTTCCAAAACCGGAACAGATCGTCATCCTTCGCGACGATTTGACCGGAAGGCAGATCGAAGATGTTGGTCTATCGGTTGACGAACTCAAAGATCTGCAAGAGCGTTCAGGTGTCTTCCAGCAGGTCTCGGCAGTCTGGCCCGTCGACGCGAATCTCACCGGATCTGAAAGACCGGAACGAATCGAACTGCTGGCCGTCAGTCCGAATTACTTCGCGTTGCTGGGAGCGAACGCTCAACTCGGTCGTGTGTTCGGACCTGAAGAACAGCAAGCGAAGGGTTTTGCCGAGGGCGTCGTAATCAGCGACGGACTTTGGAAACGACTCTTTGGCAGCGATCGAAACATTCTTGGTCGTAAAGTTTACGCGGACACGGACCTTTACACGATCATAGGTGTCATGCCGCCCGAGTTTCGTCACCCTGGCAAAACTCTGCGAAATGAAGTCGACATGTGGGCGACTGCCGGATTCTCAGCTAATCCATTCGGCGCTCCTGTGCGCGCGCAACGAATGCTTCCGGGTGCAATTGGCCGGCTCAAAGACGGCATCGACCTGAACCAGGCGCAGGCAAAGGTGGATGGTCTCGTTGCGAATCTTCAGACGGAGTTTCCGAAAGAATATCCTCCGCAGGCCGGTTGGACAGTTCGCGTTTTATCAGCGCATCAGCAGTTGGTCGGCAACGTGCAAACTATTCTGTACGTCGTTCTCGCTGCTGTCGGCCTCGTGTTACTAATCGGCTGCGTCAACCTGGCTAACCTGATGCTTGCACGATCTAGCGGGCGCCGGCGAGAGATGGCAATTCGGCTCGCACTCGGAGCGAGTCGTGGCCGCCTCGTCCTTCAGTTGCTCACGGAGAGTTTGCTGCTTTCGTTCATTGGCGGCGCGCTTGCACTCTTCGTTATCACATTAATACTGCAAGGCTTCGTCCGGTTTATCCCGGCGGATATTCCTCGACTACATGAGATCGAAATCAATCTCAGCGTCCTGGGGGTTGTGTTTCTGATCTCGACGATCACCGGTTTGCTCTTCGGACTCGTTCCTGCCATGCAGTCATCTCGACCTGACGTCATCTCCAATCTCAAGGATGGTAGTCACGGATCCGGATTCGGACTGGCGACGAATCGTTTTCGCAGCGGGCTTGTCGTACTCGAGTTCGCCCTGTCGCTAATTCTGATGATTGCCGCGGGGTTACTCCTGCGGAGCTTTGTCCGGCTGCTTGACGTGAACCCGGGGTTCAACGCCGACAATGTTTTACTCGCTCGTGTCTGGCTGCCTGTTCCAAACAATCCGGAGCTTGATCCGTATCGGGATCCGTTAAAGCGGGCCGGGTTTATCAAGGAGTTGCTGCAACGGATGAGTGCGATCCCGGGCGTGCGAAGCGCGGCGATAAGCAGTGGGAATGGTGTGCCGCTGGTTGGCCCACACAATTCCGGTAACTTCACCATTGAAGGCGACGCTGTCAGTAATAACGCGACGCCGACGGCGCGCATCGGCCTTGTCTCGCCGGATTACTTTCGAACGATGGAGACACCGCTGAAACGCGGCCGTTTCTTCACGGACGCTGACGACCGGCAAGCGCCGCAGGTCGTCGTGATTGATGAAGCACTTGCGGCACGCTATTTCAACAATCGAGATCCGTTAGGACTGCGAATAAAACGAGGTGGTCCAGCATCGGAAGCGCCCTGGATGACGATTGTAGGGATTGTCGGGAACATCAAGAGTGACGGATTCGACCAGCCTGATCAACCTCACCTTTACCATCCTATTTTCCAAAATCCTGCCTACGCCATGGCCATATACCTGCGCACCGACGTCGCGCCTTCCGCCGTGACGCAGTCGCTGCGCGAACAGGTGCGCTTACTGGATCGAGATTTACCGGTATTTGGTGAACGCACTATGACGCAGGTCGCAGCCGAATCCGTCAGTCGTCGCAGGTTTGCGATGGAAGTAGTGGGCATGTTCGGAATACTCGCACTGCTGCTTGCTGCAGTCGGTATTTACGGCGTCATGGCTTATGCCGTAACACAAAGAACCCGCGAGATCGGTATTCGCGTAGCACTGGGCGCAAGCAGGAGCGCAATTCTGCGTTGGGTGCTCAAACAGGGAATGATGTTGACGATAGCGGGGATCGTAATAGGACTGGTTGGAGCACTTGCACTAACGAGACTGCTGCGGAGTTTGTTGTTTGGTGTTGGACCAGCAGATATCGTGACGTATGGCGTGCTGGCAATACTGCTGACCCTCGTGGCGTTGATCGCTTGCTACGTCCCCGCACGGAGAGCTACGAAAGTCAATCCGCTCGTTGCTCTTCGATACGAGTAGAAATTACGATGCATGTTAAGATCGGCCACCAAGAGTAACAGCATGAAAACAAAATTGCGCTTCACACTTCCGATCGCGGCAGCCGTTCTTTTGACATTAGTTCCTGCCGAATTGCTCGCGCACCACTCGGGAGATCCCAAACTCGATCGAGCGATAGAAAAAGCGAACTCAGAGTTCATCGTCGCCATGAAGACCGGCGACGCCGCGACGATTGCCGCACCCTACGCTGACGATGCGTCTTTCATTATGATCGATGGCGCCTGCATTCAGGGCCGGACGGAGATCGAGAAGATGTACCGCGATCGATTTGCGCGCTCCGGGTTCGCACAGTCGACGAAAATCAACTCGAAGAAACTCGTCGTCGATGGTGACCTCGCCTATGAATCGGGATACGGCGAAATCGGGGTGCTCAAAGACGGCAAACTGTCGGTCAACGGCGGCCGTTTTCTCACCGTCTGGCAGCGCCAGTCAAACGGCGACTGGAAGATTCTGCGGAACGTTGTGTTGCCGTGAAACTGGAACTGTCACGCCGGCGAATGACGCCTGTGGTTTAACGGCATTTGCGGTCGTAATCGTTTTCAATTCAGCGACGCGACCCGCGGCCTCGAGCTGCGAGAATAATTCTCGGAAAACCAAACGGGCCTTGAACACAGGCTGCTGTGATCACTCCACCCATCATTGCCCCTACGATTCCCGGCGACGCGACATCGGCCCCCGTAAGTAGCAAGTTCTTCACAGGTGTTCTTACGGTGGGCCACGGCAAGCGAAAGCGATCAGGCGTGCCTGGGAGTCCGTAGACGGCGCCTCGCTTATGTCCCGTGAAGTGCTCCACTGTAATCGGGGTTGACACTTCAGAGAACGCTATCAACTCTCGAAAGCCTGGATAGTGCGTCTCTACCATATCGAGCAAACCGTCAGAGATGCGCGCTTTCACATTCTGGTATTCCGTATCGCGACGACGCCAGGGCTGCGCTTGCCATTGTTCGAAAACATCGTAATCCATTGCCGCAATAATTTCGGCCGTGTGAGTTTTCGAGAGTGGATCTTTAAGTGACGGAAATGAAAGGTAGCAACCGATCGGATTCCCGTGTAGCAGTTCGTTCCGCCGGTGGAAAAGCGCATCATGATCGTTGCCTGCAAATATCCAATGGTTCTCACCGTGAAAGCCAAGCCGCGTGGGGCTCTCTTTCAGCCCAAGATATAAAGTCACGAGACTGCTTGCCTTCGACATGCTCTTCATCTCGTCCCTCAAAGGGTTGTTCACTGAAGCAGGAATGAGATGACAGTAAGTAGTATGAGCACCTGCCCCCGATACGATGCGGGGCGCGAAGTATTCCGCTTGTGTAATGTTCGAACCCCGTTTTATATCAACCTTGACACCTATCGCTGTTCCATGGCGAACGATGACTTCTCGAACCCTGTGGTTGACGAGGCATTGCCCGCCCGCGGCATTAATAATCGGTATGATCGTGGCGGACAGCCTGCCGCTTCCACCCACAGGATAGAAGGCGCCACCGAAGTAGTGGGCGACAATACTGGCGTGAATAGCGAACGCGCTCTGGTTAGGCGGTAAGCCGTAAGCCGCCCATTGCGACGCTAATATCGACTTAAGTTTCTGGTTATGAAAATTGCGGTCAAGATAGTCACCAGTAGTGCAGAACTTCAGCGAATCAGGAGCAAGTGTATAACGCAAAAGTCGACCAACAGACTCCGGGAAACATTGAGAAATAATTCGCCGAATGACCCACCGGTTGATACCGGTGACGTCTTTGAAATACCGGCGAATCGCATCGCTTTCTTCGGGAAAACGATCAATTAGCACACGTTGGTAGTCATCTTTGTCATCCGGCACTTCGAATGTGAAATCCGGATAAACGAACTTGTCAAAAGGTGAGGGCATTTTGATCCAATCGACATTACCCTGTGTGGCAGAGTCCATCAGACTACGAGGAAGCGAGCCGCGGTCCATTTGTCCAACATAATGTAGGCCCACATCCCATGTGTAGTCGTCCGGTCGAGAGAACGTGTGCGTGAAGCCGCCGAGTTTGAAGTGACGCTCCAATACGAGCACGCGCTTGCTTTTCATCTGGGCCATCAAGCTGGCGAATGTCAAAGCGCCGATGCCTGAGCCGATGACAATGATATCGAACTCATTTCCCGCCATAGAATGAAAACCGCGATGTCAACCCGTATTCGAATTGTCGTTCAAGGCAGTCTCGCTTAAAAGCTTCCCGGGTCATAAGTGATCTTTTCTTCAACATCGCCACTATACCGTGGAGGATTTATTTATGAAGAGAATAATCACAGCAATATGTTTGGTTTTGGGGGTTGCGGCGGGTGTGTGGGCGCAGTGCGGCGCTTCATGTAGCCTGTTTCCGCCGGGCCTGCGTTATCCGCTAATCGATTGGAGATTCGTTAACGGCGGAAGCCTTCCTCAGACCTACGCCGTCTTCATGAAAGAAGACACGATTACGATCAAAGTTGAGTCTGGTGGAAGGCTCAGCCTCGGGCCGGACGATATCGAGATCGTGCTTACTTCCAGCGTCAATTGGAAAAAAGAGCTAACAGCCTTCAGTTTCTGCAACGGCAGAGGTCAAACCATCTGGACCCATGACTCAAATCGAGGGCCGGTTAGCATGCGTCTTCACCGGAGCAACTGCAGCGGCGATACCGTCGTCCTGCGAAAAGAAAAATTCTTGCAGGGGATGGTTGACATGTATCACCTCGATCCGTTTCGGTTTTGGAATTTGTGGGCCGGAAAGATCATCACCATCAACTGGAACTCGGATTTTGATTTCGGTAGTTTTCCGCCGGCCTGCAGTTTCCCGTGTGTGCCGACGATAACGAGATCCGATGCGGGACTTTTGTACGACACCGACGGCAAAGCTGATATCGCCGTGTTCCGACCAAATTCCACGAGTGCCGACTGGTTTGTCGTCAATACCTCAACCGGGATCAGTTTTAGCAGACAGCTTGGCAGATCCGGCGATCGGCCACTCCCTTATGACTACGACGGCGACGGCCGAACAGACATGGCAGTCTGGCGTAGAGAAACCGGCGAATGGATTGTCACTAACAGCCTGACGGGTCAAACGAGAGTGGTCCAATGGGGAGTCGACGGTGACATGCCTGTGCCAGGTGATTTTGACGGCGATGGCAAGGCCGACTTAGCGACCTTTCATCCCGCTACCGGCACCTGGTTCATCAAGGGATATATCACTGGCGCCGAGAGCAGTCGTGCGGGCGGGAGTACAACTGACTTGCAAGTTGCTGCCGACTAC
>DASSEB010000407.1:0-7373 GCA_035696765.1 Pyrinomonadaceae bacterium
GATCCGATGCGGCCATGAGCTCATCCATCTCTTGTGTGTAGCCAAACGGCTTCAACAGAACTGTCGCGTCGGGTTTGGTGCGCGCGGCGAGTCGTGACAGCCGCTTCTTCAACTCCTCGTTACGGCCGCAGATCGCCACGATCTGTGCGCGGTGTTGTAGCGGCAGCAGCGAGCTGATGAGCGCATCAACCGAACCAACGCCAAAGCCGCCTGCCGAGAGAAGAATCGTGGTGCGATCCGGCGCCAATCCATGCTTCGCTCGCATCTCCTGTTTGTCTTTCTTTTTTGCAAACACCGGATCGATCGGAATGCCACTGACGGTAATCTTCGATGCTGGTATGCCGAGCGCCTCGAGATACACACGCGCCTCCTCGATCACGACAAAGTAATGCTCGTAGTGATGGACCAGCCACATCGCGTGGACATCGAAGTCGGTGACGATAATCACCTGGCGGCTGGCGAGACGCTCTTTAGCTTTCAGCCACGATACGATTTCCGCGGGTAGAAAGTGAGTACAAACGATCAGGTCGGGCTGGTAGTCCCGCAACAGTTTGACGAGCGGACGCGTGTTGAGTTTGTCGAGCGCGAGGCGGCGCCGCTCGTTCTTCCAGGGCTTGTCGAGCTTGTCGTAGACCCAGCCCGGCACCTCGGGAAGTTTGTTGACCAGGTCGATGTAGGCTTTTGAGTAAAGGTGGCGAAAGACTTTGTTCGTGTAGTTCAGGATGTCGAGGTGCTGGACTTCCCTGCCCTCGCCGTCCTCGCGCTGCTTGAAAGCTTTTTCAATCGCTTCGGCAGCGCGCATGTGTCCGGCGCCGGCAGACGCGGATAGGAGGAGAACTTTTTTAAGCATCAGGATGTTAACGCCGAAGGCGTTGGGCCTCCGGCGCTTACTTAGGATTATGGTCGCGTTGGTCGCGCGGGTGCGGCCGCACCAGCCGGATGCGTGCGGTTGTAATCGTTGATGAAATCTTTCGTGATATCGAGACTCGCAGCCGCATAGATGATCGGTACTCGGTTCGCATCGATCAGCAGCGTGATGCCCCTCGACTGCGCGTACGCAGTCAACGCGTTCCCGATGTCCTTCTGCAACGGATCCAGCGCCGCCAGCGATTCCTTTTGATAACTCGCCTGCGCGTCCTCAGCCTTGCGCTTGATCTGTAACTCGAGACGATCGGCTTCGTCAGCCTGCTGCGCCGTCAACTGAGCATCCTGCACCTGCCGCTTCTTCTGAATGTCAGTGCGCATCGTGTTCAGACGATCGCGCATGCCGCGAATCTCTGTTCGGAGGGGCGTAAACTTCGCCTCGATCTGCTGCATCGCGGCCATCACCCGCCCGATGCCGTTTTTCTCGTCGCTGAACATCGCCGAATCGATGATGGCGATATTTGCCGGCGCACCGGCAGTAGCTGGAGCACCTGCCGGCCGGGTCTGCGTCTGCACCAACATTGCAAATGCCGCAAGTGCGAGCACGGCAACCACTATGCGAAATACTTTCATTGCTTCGACTCCCTTGAATAGTTTTGCGTATTAAAACAGTTTCCTTCAGAGCCGCAAAGATCGGCTGCGATGATACCGCCACAAAGAAGCACAAAAGCACAAAAATCAAGGAATCCTTTGTGCTTTTGTCGGCTGAATATTTCGAATCATAGGCGTCTTTGTTGTGATTTGCTTGCTCAGGATTTTAAAACTATGGTAGCGTGAACCCAGCTTTCCGTCCTGTGGCCCGGAACTACTAGCAATACCCAGTACTTCAAAACCCCGCGGCGGCCTTCGTTAGTCTGCGAAATCCCTAAATCTTTTGGAGGATATCAATGCGAGTTAGAGTGATTGTTCTGGTAACGGCAGTTCTCCTTCTCGGCACGATCATTATGGTTCCCACCATTATCGAGGCCAAGCGCTCCAAGCCGCTGGCTGCCGACACTGCCATGGTGAATCCCGTTCAGGGAAGAAAGCCGGAGGTGACGGTCGGCGAATCCATTCGCAATGACACGTCTCCGCCAGTTCGTGAAATGAAGCAGCAGCCGGTGTTCAAGCCCGAGCGGGAAGCGAACGCGAATCCGAAGATTGCCCATGTTCACAAAGACGCACCCGATCGCGTGGTGCAAACGTCTATCGCCGCAACTGAATTCTCCACCGCCAACATGCCCACTGCTGACCTGAGCTTCAACGGTATTCAGTTTCCCGGCGTTTCGTGCAACTGCGCTCCGCCGGACACGAATGGCGAAGTTGGAGCTACTCAATATGTTCAGACAGTCAACGCAGGTTTTCAGGTCTTCGATAAGACCACTACTGCGTCGTTGATGGGACCATCCGGCATCTCCACGATATGGGGCGGCTTCGGTGGCGTGTGTGAGTTCAACGGCCACGGCGATCCGGTCGTGATGTACGATCAATTGGCCGATCGTTGGGTCATCACGCAGTTTGCCGGTGTTTCAGTTCCGACGGATGAGTGTGTGGCAGTTTCCACCACCGGCGATGCGACCGGCTCCTATCATCGCTACGACTTTCACCTCGGCTCGAACTTCTTCGACTACCCGCACTTGAGCGTGTGGCCCGACGCGTACTACATGAGCATGAACGTGTTCAATTCTTCGGGCACGTCGTTCCTCGGCCCGCAACCCTTCGCTTTCGATCGTGACAAGATGCTGGCTGGTCTGCCCGCAACGTTCATTACGCCCGGCATCACTAACGGACCAAGCGAAGAAACTTACCTGCCGGCCGATCTCGATGGAGCAACGCTACCGCCGTCCGGCGCACCGGGCGTGTTTGTGCAATGGCCTGGACTCGGCGCTTACAAGATCTTTCACTTCAATGTCGATTTCGCGACTCCGGCAAACTCGAGTTTTACACTCTTCGCGAGTCCCGCAGCCGCCGGCTTTTCGCAACTCTGTTCGTTAACTCGATCGTGCGTGCCGCAGTCGGGCACTACGTCGCGTTTGGATGGAATCGGCGACCGGCTGATGTTCAGGGTGTCGTACCGCAACTTCGGCACTCACGAATCTGTCGTTGGAAACTACACGGTCAGTTCCGCAGGTGTTGCGGGAATTCGCTGGTTCGAGCTGCGCAACGTGACGGGTGGGCCGGTTACAGTGGCCCAGGAGAGTACCTATCAACCCGACGACACGTGGCGCTGGCTCGGAAGCGCCGCGATGGACAAAGACGGTAACATTGCGCTTGGTTACAGCGCTTCGAGCGCCACGATGTTTCCGCAGTTACGTTATGCAGGACGGCTGGCTTCCGATCCTTTGAACGTGCTGGGCCAGGGTGAAGCGATTCTCTTTTCCGGCACTGGAAGCCAAACTGGCACGAGTAGCCGTTGGGGTGATTACAGCTCGCTCACGGTCGATCCGATCGACGATTGTACTTTCTGGTTCACCAGCGAGTATTACGTGACGACGAGCAGTTTCAACTGGCGCACACGCATCGGATCGTTCCGCTTCCCGACATGCGGTAGCGTCACTCCGACTCCAACGCCGACACCAACACCTACTCCAACCCCGACACCGACACCGACGCCCCTCGTTCCGAATGCGCCAAGCAATCTAACCGGAACTGCCGTCTCTACGACTCAAGCCAATCTGTCGTGGACCGACAATTCAGGTAACGAGCAGGGCTTCAGTATCGAGCGTTGTACGGGTAACGGGTGCAGTAACTTTGCGCAGATCGCAACGGTGGGAGCAAACGTCACTAGCTTTGCCAACACCGGCTTAACGGCCAATGGTCGATACCGGTATCGCGTTCGGGCGTTCAACGGTTCGGGCAACTCCGCGTACTCGAACATCGTAACGGTCAAGACGCCGAATCGCTAACCCTAACTACGGATGACACGGATTTAAAATCGGGATTTCAATCAGGATTTTTATCCGTGTCATCCGTGGTTGTTAATTAATCGTGAACTCAATGTCGTCGCTCGACTCTGATAGTTTCTTATCAGCGCTGTTGAAAGCTTCGACCTTGTAGCGGTAAGTCCCCTTCTCCAGTGGCTTGTTGACCTTGAACGACGCGTCATCGACACGCTGGTTGATGTACGGCGGAGTGATCTGGTGATCGTTCGGATACAGCGTGAACTTGTAGTACGCGGCATCCGGATAGGGTTCCCACTTCAGTTCGAGATCCTGCCCGCTGACCGTTGATCCTGCCTTTGGATTTACCACTTTCAGATCGCCTTTGAATAAATGCGTCGGCGCGACAAAGAGCGTCTTGCCGGCGACGACGTTGTACTTCGTCGCGCTGATTCCGGCGATGCCCGTGGTCGCGAAGACGTATGAGTCAGTGTCGAACACGCGGACCGTCAGTCCCTGGTACTCTTTCGGCTCAACGTTCGTGATCACGAAATCCCCGTCCTTGTCGGTCTTCGCTTCATAAATTTTGCCGCCGCAACCGCTCAGAAACCGGCTGAACGTCTCGCACAGTTTCACTTCGATATTCTCAACCGGCGCGCCGTTGTAGAGGACCTTTCCCTGCACATTGCCTGTTCCGGGCGCAGGCTTAACCTTTTCGACACCCTCGATCGGGGCCGATTCCGATGATGCGGCCGGACCACCGTTCTTCTTCATGCAACCTGTGAAAGTGAAAGACGTCAAAAGGCAGACAAGAGCAACCACGAATCTATTGAGCATCGCCAAAATTCACCTTTCGTTTTAGTATTGGGCAGCGGATTGTATCATTATGAAAAAGATAACGACCTTATCTCTTGCTCTGCTGCTCACCGCGACGTCCATAGCATCGAGCCCAGGACAAGCTCAGAACCCTCTGGAAACGTTCTGGGCGGCATTCAAAACCGCGGTCAGCAAACATGACATCGAAGGTGTCGCTCGGCTTTCTCGGTTTCCCATCGGAATGTCATACGGCATACCCAGCATCAAGACTAAGGCCCAACTCACAAAGCGCTATCGCCAGATTTTCAACGAACAGTCCGATGCGGCCGCGTGCTTCAGCAAAGCAAAACCGGAGTTGAATGCCGAGAACCCGAAAGAGTTTACGGTTGCGTGTCCTGATGCCGCCGGAAATGAAGTGGTGATCTATCACTTCCAGCAAACGCGGACTGGTTGGAAATTTACCGGATTAGATAACCTGAATGAATAGCGCCACGAAAAGGCACAAAGGCACAAAAAATGTGCTTGTGCTTTTTGGGCGGTCTTGTCATTATCCGGCTTCGTTCGTGGAAGAGATCAATCATGCGTAGATCGAAGATACTGTTCACGGTCGTAATCACCCTCCTAATTTCATCGTCAGTAATCTCACAGCGGGCCAGTGTGTTGCGGGTCTTCCCTGTGTATGACAACGGCGGAAAGCCTGATCTCGTGGTTGATCCACGACGCTTCGTCGCGCAGATGGAGATCGTGGATCGACTTTTCAACGAAGGCAGTTGCGCGATTCAGGAAGGCGCGGTCGGTGGCGCCGGTTACCGTCGCATTTTGCGTTTCGACACCGTGGTTATGAACAGCGGCGACGCTGACCTTGTCGTTGGCGATCCGAATGATCCAAATAATCCATACGCCGGTGCGTTTGAATTCGCGCCTTGCCATCTACACATCCATATTCGTGGTTTCTTGGTCTATGAGCTACTAAGTTCCGATCGAACGGTTGTGGTAGCGAGTCATAAGCAGGGATCTTGCTTCGAAGATTCTCTCAAATACGATCGCGGCAAGAGTAATGGATATAACCGCGGGTTTCAGGGAATAAGTTCGGGATGGGCCGATTGGTATCACAAGCAAATGACGGGACAATGGATCGATATCACCGGAGTTCCCGAAGGCGATTACATCGTGCGTGTAACCATCAATGCCGCGGGCACGTTTGACGAAGGCAGCAACCGCTACACGAACGCGGTGGAAACCTCGATTCACGTTCCCGATCCGCGTAAGAAGGTGACTGTAGACAATTCCGCGGAAATCGTCGACAAGTAAATTCTTCATCAACACGAAGGAGCAAACCGGATGGCAACTGGTCTCGCTGGCAGAAACGTAGGAATGATCCTGCTGGGTCTTTGGTTGATTCTTACCGGACTGTTTTCGGTGCTTAGCGTTCGACTCAATTCGACCGCGACGATGGGCCTGGCTGTGCTTGCAATAGTTGCGGGTTTGCTGATTCTGATACAGCGCTAGGCATGTCAGCGGGTTGCGCGGCTTCCTGGGCCAGCGGAGTGACCTGTGGGCGGGGTTCCTCATGCTTCGCATACTTGTCCAGTCCGAAGCCTAAAAAGATTGTCGCCACGATGAACGCCGACGAAAAGAAGTAAGGCGACGAAACACCTAACGTATCAAACGACCAACCGAAGAAAAGCGGCGCGATGATCCGGGCGACACCGCCGTACGTCTGTTGCATTCCCATGTAAAGACCGCGCTCTCTCGGGCTGATCACACGCGAGAGTAAAGAGGTCACACACGGAAACGTAAACGCGGTTCCGAGCGGAATCAGGGCCACAGCGATTCCGAGCATCCAGAGATTTCGCGAAAGCGGCATCCCTACCACACCGGCCGCAAGCAACAACAACCCGAGGCGTGAAAGCTTCGCCTCGCCCAGCCAGTCAACCATCCGCCCGAGCAGTAGTACACGCGTAAACACCGAGATCGAGCCGATGTACATGAAGAAATAGCCGATGGTTTGTTCGGTCACCTGAAAGCGAGCATTCAGGAAGAGAGCGAGGACGGAAAAGCTTCCTTGAAACGCGCCGATCGATATCGCGTAGATCCAGATCAAACGCGACGAAGGTTCGCTCGAATGCGAGACGACGCGCCAGATGGCCTCGCGCGAGCTGCGCCTGACCTCGCCCTCGACGGGCGCGTGTTCACTCAGATCGCGCGACTCAGTCAAATACCTCGCGGCGAAAGCGATATTAACCAGGCAAAGCATCGCCGCGATGATTCCCGGGGCGGCACGGCCCATCTCCAACGTCGCCGCACCGGGCATTAGATCCCGTTTACCCAACGTGATCGCGAATGAGCCGAGCACTGGTCCAAGAGCCACGCCAAGATTAGTTGTCGCCGAAAGCCAACCGAGAGCTCGCGCGCGATCCTGTGGCGCAGTCGAGTCGGCGACGTATGCCTGGATCACGCCGACAGTGCCGCCTCCGGCGCCCTGCACGATTCGCGAGAGAAACAAGAGCAGCAGCGAGTGTGCAAAACCAAAAATCAGGTACGCGATGCCGGACGCGGTCAAGGCAATGAGCAGCGTCGGTCTGCGGCCTACTCGATCCGAGAACCGGCCCCACATCGGCGCGCTCAGTAATTGGGCCACGGTAAAAGCGGCAATGATGAACCCGACGATAATGCCGATGCCGAAGTGAACGCCGAAGACCTCGACTCCAGAACCGCCGAATTGCTTAACGTAGAACGGCAGGATCGGAATGATCATCAACAGTCCGACCATGT
>DASSEB010000408.1:0-29350 GCA_035696765.1 Pyrinomonadaceae bacterium
CTGGAGAACGGCGAGATTGAATACCTGGGCCGCAAGGACCATCAGGTAAAGGTCCGCGGCTATCGCATCGAACTCGGCGAGATTGAGGCGGTCCTGGCCACGTATCCGGGAGTCGATGCCGCAGCCGTCGTCGCCAAAGAGGATGAGTCCGGACACAAATACCTGGCCGGTTACGTTGCAGGTGCGGCTCTGACAAGTACCACTGAACTGCGGCAATTCCTTTACACAAAGCTTCCGAGCTACATGGTGCCGGCGACTTTAATGCGGCTCGAACAACTTCACCTGACACCGAACGGCAAAATCGATCGCAACACGCTGCCTGAGCCAGTACGCGAAGCCGGCACTGAAGTGTGTGTTGCGCCGCGAACAGCGGCCGAGAAAACGCTGGCTGCTATTTGGCAGCAAGTCTTGAAAGTCGATCAGGTGAGCGTTAGCGATAACTTCTTCGATCTTGGCGGCGACTCAATACTGAGCATCCACGTCGTAACTCAGGCGCGCCGTGCCGGATTGATTTTGACTCCGCGCCAGTTCTTTCAGCAGCAGACGCTCGCCAGTTTGGCTCTTGTCGCGGAAGAGGCTGACCTCGACAGGAGCGCGTTCTCCACGACGTCGAACGGCAACGGGCATGAGCCTCACCCGCCGGAACTCGATCTTAAAGCGGATGAGGCAGCAATTGAGGAGTCCAACATCGAGGACGTCTATCCTTTAACCCCATTCCAGCAAGGCATGCTCTTTCACGTCCTCGATGCACCTGACGCGGGAATGTACTTGAACCAGCAACGCTACACGTTGAAAGGCGAGATCGATCTTTCTGCTTTCAAGAATGCGTTTCAGGCAGTAATGGACCGCCATCAAATCCTGCGAACTGCTTTCAACCTGTCTACTCCCGACGGACCGGTCCAGGTCGTGTATCGGCGGCTGAATCTCCCCTGGAGCGTGCACGACTGGAGAGAGTTCTCCCCCGCAGAGGAACCAGAGCGTTTGCAGGCGCTGTTGCAAGCCGACTACGAATGGGGCTTTGAACTCTCGCAAGCGCCATTGATGCGTCTCACTCTGATTCGGAGAGAGTCGGACATTTATGAGTTCATTTGGTCAGTCCATCTCTTATTGATGGATGGCTGGTCGGTGCAGGTCATATTCAATGAGCTCCTGTCGTTCTATCGCGCTTTCCGCACTGGTCAACCGGTGACGCTCGCTGCGCCCATTCGTTACCACGATTACATTGACTGGCTACAACAGCAGCCGCAGGACCAGGCGGAAGCATACTGGCGCCAGGCGCTGGCGGGTTTCACAAGTCCAACTTCACTAGGGTTCGACAGGACGATGGTGATACACGCTCTCTCATCGCAAGGTTACAAAGAGAAGAAAATCGTCTTGGACGATGCTCTTACAACCTCATTGAGATCGTTTGCCAGCGGGCACAGGTTGACTTTGAACACTCTCATACAGGGCGCGTGGGCATTGCTGTTGTTCCGGCGCAGTGGCAGCGATGATGTCGTGTTCGGGAGCGTTGTCGCAGGTCGTGCCGCCGACTTTCCGGGCATCGACTCTGCAGTCGGCGTGTTTCTCAACGCGTTGCCCGCGCGAGTCCGCATACCTGTCGATGGTGCGGTCGTACCATGGCTCGAAGATCTTCAGAGGCAACAAGTCGAAGCACGCCGTTTCGAATACTGTTCACTCGTGAGCATCCAGGGCTGGAGCGAAGTGCCTCGCCGCGAACCGCTCTTCGAGAGCGTGTTGATATTTCAGAATATTCTCAGCGACACCGCCCTGGCGGAGTCCGAAGGCATCGAGGTGATCGGCATCAATCAGACCGAAAGAAGCAATCTGCCTCTTGCTCTGATCGTCGAGCCGGGATCTCGATTGCTTTTCAAAATTGTCTACCAGAGCAGCCGCTTCGAAGATGCCACGATCGAGAGAATCCTGGATAACCTTCAGAGAATACTGGTTGAAATCAGCACGAATGCGAGCACGACGCTTTCCTCACTTTCACATCAGGCTGACGCCGAGCGGAAACTGCTGATAGACAGCTTCAATCAAAGCCTCGCGAGTTTGTAGTGTGCGAAACTCGGTTTGCATCGTCAGAACTTGCACTTGGATACAGTCAGTACCGCCCGCGGTAGCGGGTGGGTCTATGGTCAGCATGCGATATTGCTACTGAGTTTGAATCCTGATGGTTCGACCCACCTGCTACCGCAGGCGGTACTGACTGTATCCAACAAACCACCGTCGATTTTCTGGCAAAGCTGCGAGACCAAAGATGTGCGGAATAGTCGGTTACATTGATCTTCTTAACGCCGGCCGTGTCGAAGAACATGTTCTTCAACGCATGGCCGATGCGCTGATTCACCGCGGTCCCGATTCGCGCGGCTATTTTGTGGATCCGAACGCGGGGATTGGCACTCGTCGCCTCCGCATCATCGATCTCGAAACGGGCGATCAGCCGTTATTCAACGAAGATCGATCACTCGTCTTGAGCTGCAATGGCGAGATCTTCAATTATCGCGAGCTGAGAAAGGACCTGGAAACACAGGGTCACAGCTTTCGAACGAAGACCGACGTGGAAGTGTTGGTGCACTTGTATGAAGAAGACGGCGTGGGCTTCCTCAACAAGTTGAACGCGCAGTTCGCCTTTGCCATCTACAATCGCAATGAACGCTCACTCTTCCTGGCGCGAGATCAGTTTGGAATCTGTCCGCTCTTCCACACGACGGTTGACGGGTTCTTCATCTTCGCCTCCGAGATTAAAGCAATTCTCGAACATCCCTCGGTTCCTCGCGAAGTAAATCTGACGGGATTGGACCAGGTGCTCTCACTGCCCGGCGCCATCAGCCCGCAGACGTTGTTCCGCAACATCCACAGCCTGCCGAGCGGTCATTATCTCGTCGTGAGAAATAACGATGTCACGGTCAGAGAATACTGGGACCTCGATTACCCGTTGGCGAGCGAGAGTAAAGACGGAAGACCGGAAGCATACTACGCCGAGACGCTGCGCGACCGCCTCGAACAATCCGTCAGATATCGTCTCCAGGCCGATGTGCCAGTCGGTTTCTTCCTGAGCGGCGGACTTGATTCGTCGCTGATCGCGGCCATGATCCGGCGCGTGTCGCCCGACGTTCAACGACACTCTTTCTCGATCAGCTTCGCGGATGAAAGGTTGTGCGAGGCGAAGTACCAGCGGCTGTTATCGAATTCGGTCGCGTCGATACATCACGAGATTCCTTTCAACGATGCCGACATTGCGCTGCGCTTGAAGGACGCCGTCTATCATTCGGAATGCCCGCTGAAGGAGACGTACAACACTGCGTCCCTCGCGCTTTCGCGCGAAACCAAACGAACCGGAGTCACTGTCGTGCTGAACGGCGAGGGTTCAGACGAATTGTTCGCGGGCTATGTTGGATACCGCTTTGATAAGGCGCGGAATGGGGGCAGTAAGACTTACGATCTCGAGACGCTCCTCGGCGACGAGATGCGGGAGAAGTTTTGGGGAGATAAGGACTTCTATTACGAGAAGGACGAGTATCCGTTTAGAGAGACCAAACAAGCCCTCTACGCGCCCGCTGTCAGTGCTCGCCTCACGGAATTCGAGTGTTCTAATTTTCCAGTGATCAATAAAGAACGACTGCGCGGCAGGCATGTTCTTCACAAACGTTCTTATCTCGATTTCAAACTGCGGTTGGGCCATCACCTGATCGCCGATCACGGAGATCGAATGACGATGGCGAACTCGGTCGAGGCGCGCTATCCGTTTCTTGACATCAACCTCGTCGAGTTCTGCAAAGAAATACCTCCGGATCTGAAGCTCAACGGGCTCACGGAGAAATACATTCTCAAGAAAGCTGCTGAGGACCTGATTCCGCAGCAGATCGTCGACCGGGAGAAGTTCGGTTTCGTCGCGCCCGGCAGCCCCGCGTTGCTACAGCAAAAGATCGATTGGGTTTACGACTTGCTCTCGTACGACCGGATCAAGAAGCAGGGCTACTTCAATCCGGACACGGTTGAGTTCCTCAAGAAGAAGTACTCGCAAAAAGATTTCAAACTGAACCTCACGTTGGAAGACGATTTATTGATCGTCGTGATCACCTTCGGTCTCTTTCTCGACTTATTCCGGCTTCCAAGTCTGAACTAGCCACTTGACGGGATTAACATGATACCGGTCATGGAATACGCTGCGGTCCAGGACCTGTTTGGTCAAACTGCCAAACAGTTCGGTAACGCTCTGGCTATCGATAACGGCCGCCAGCGCGTTACGTATCGCGAGCTCGAGGCAAAGGTTGATCGCCTGGCCCACGCGCTGTCGGTGCTCGGAGTGTCGCGTGAATCAATCGTCGGCATCTTCTTAAACAATCCGATTGACATCATCGCATCGATCCTGGCGACACTCAGAGTGGGCGGCATTTTTTGTCCACTCGATCCCACCTTCCCCGAGAAACGATTGCAGGCGATGTTCGCGAGCGCTCCGTCCGCGTGGTGCATCACGCGGTCAAAGTTCTACGAGAAGCTGAAAGGCGTGATTGCCGATCTATCGTCAGCCCCGGAGATTGTTTTGCTCGACGATGGACCAGCAGGCAATAACCATCATGCTGCTCTGCGACTGGATGACGTCAGATTCGAGAATTACTCGCGAAGATCAATCTACCATTCGAACCCTAACGGGCCGTGCTCCATCTACTTCACCTCCGGATCGACTGGCAAACCAAAAGCAATCCTCGGACGGCTCAAAGGAATTGACCACTTCATCCGCTGGGAGATCGAAACCGTAGGCGCAGGACCGGGCACGAGAGTGAGCCAATTGGCGTCACCATCGTTCGATGGATTTCTCAAAGATTCGTTTGTGCCTTTGTGTTCAGGTGGCGTCGTCTGTGCGCCGGAGAGCCGCGACATACTCGTGGATCCCGGCAGGCTGATCGACTGGCTGGACGTCGAGCAAGTGGAAGTGTTGCATTGCGTGCCCTCAGTGTTTCGCGCCCTGATTAACCAGGGACTCGAGAGCCGCTACTTCGAAGCCATGAAGTGCGTGGTGATGGCGGGCGAACCGTTGTATCCGTCGGATGTGAAACGCTGGATGGAGGTGTTCGGCGACCGGATCAAGTTATTCAACTTCTACGGCCCGACCGAAACAACCATCACGAAGACCTGTTACGAGGTGAGACCGGAAGATGTCGAGAAGCCCACGATCCCGATTGGAAAGCCGATCAGGGGCGTCGCCATGGTGTTGGTCGACCAACATGGCCGGCCGTGCGGGGTCGGAGACGTTGGCGAGATATATATAAGGACACCTTACCTGTCGCTTGGCTACTACCGCGAGCCCGAGCTGACGAAAGAAGTCTTTATCCAGAACCCTTTCAGCCACGACCCCACCGACATCGTTTACAAGACCGGCGACTACGGCAGGCTCTTGCGCGACGGAAATTTCGAGATACTTGGCCGGCGTGACAGCCAGGTGAAAATTAGAGGATTGAGAATCGAGTTGGGCGAGATCGAGAACCTTTTACGCGGGCACGCGGCAGTAGGCGAGGTGGCGGTCGTCGATCGAGATGATGGTAAAGGTAACAAGATCCTGGTCGCCTACGTCGCGATGAATAACGGCGACGGTCCCGATTCTTTGCGGCAGTACCTGGCAGAACACTTGCCGGATGAAATGCTGCCGTCGGCGTTTGTGCAGTTGGAAAAACTGCCCCGCACGCTGAACGGAAAGATTGATCGCAAAGCGTTGCCGGGGCTGGAGCTGGTGCAAGCCGAGCGGAAGATCGGCGACTCAGGCCCGCGCAGTCCAGTTGAAGAGATCATCGCCGGTATTTGGTGTGAGGTGTTGAAGCTGCCGGCAGTTGGGCCGAGCGATAACTTTTTTAACCTCGGCGGTCACTCGCTCCTCGTGACGCATACGATCCTGCGAGTGCGCGAAATTCTAAAGGTTGAATTGCCGATTCGCAGTTTGTTCGAAGCGCCAACCCTCGCCCAGTTTTCACAGCTAGTCCAGGAACAGATTGGCAAAGGCAAACAGGAGTTGACGACGATCACTCCGGTGCCGCGCGACGGAGAGTTACCGCTTTCTTATCCGCAGCAACGCATGTGGGTCTTCGAGAGCCTGGCGACAGAGAGTGCGTCGTTTCATGTTCCCCTTGGCGTGAGGTTGAAAGGGAAGCTGAACGTAGCCGCCCTGGAGCAAACCTTTGGCGAGATCATTCGCAGACACGAGAACCTGCGCACGGTTTTTCCCGCGATTAACGACGTACCCGTTCAGGTTATCCAGCCCGCGACGAAGTGCAGCCTGCCGGTTGTGGATCTCAGCCTGCTCGCCGCCGAAGACCGCGAGCGAGAGGCAGTGGCGTTGGCGCAGCGCGAGACACTCAGACGATTTGATTTGAGTAAAGGTCCGCTGTTACGGCTCACGCTGCTGCGGATGGGCGGGGAAGATCACATCGTGATCTGTACGCTGCACCACATCATCAGCGACGGTCAGTCGCTCGAGGTCGTCATTTCAGAGATGAGCCAGATCTATTCAACGCTGACGCACGGAGAACCCTCGCCGCTCCCCGAGCTAAACATTCAATACGCAGATTACGTTGCGTGGCAGCGGCGTTGGCTGCAAGGCGAAGAGCTGGAGTCACGGCTCGCTTACTGGCGCAAACAGTTGCAGGACGCGCCGAGCAAGTTGAGTTTGCCGCGGCGCTGGACGGGTTCGCGAGTGCAGAGTTTTAGGGGCGCGCGACAGGACGTGACTTTTTCACTCGAAGTACTGGAAGCGCTGCGCGATTTTAGCCGTCGCGAGGGTGTGACCCTCCTGATGACGATGTTGTCCGGGTTTGTCGTGATGCTGAAGAACTACACCGGCGAGGAAGACATCGTTGTCGGCGCGTCTTACGCAAATCGCGATCAGCCCGAAACCGAAAAGCTCATCGGCATCCTCGTCAACTCAATGCCGCTGCGCGTGGACCTTTCCGGGCCAATCACTTTCAAAGACGTGTTGCGTCGAGTCAGAGCCGTCTGCCTCGACGCCTACACGTATCAACTACCGCCGGAATTGCTGGTCAAGGATTTTTACAGCAAGGGAGCGGAACCGGATCATCTTTTCAATGTCTGGTTCCAACTGGAGCGCGAGGAACGAGAAAAACTCGAAATGGATGGCCTCGGTTACGAGTGGTACCTGGTCCATACCGAGGAAGCGAAGTTTGAGATGTCGATGTTGTTCGCCGAACATAAAAACGGAATCAAGGGTGTGATCGAGTATGACGTGGAATTATTCGACGACGAAATGATCGCGGAGATGCGGCAGAGCTACGTCGCATTGTTAGAACAGGCGCTGGCGAATCCTGATCGGCGCGTGTAGGAAACCATAAGGTATGCCACGGATTTACACGGATCTTCACGGATCAGATGAACCAGGAGCGGTAGATGAGTAACGAGAGCGTGCAGGAGATGTTCAGCCGGATAGCCGGCGAGTGCAGCGCGCAAACTGCGATCGAGCGGGCTGGCCGGCGTGTGACCTATGGCGAGTTGGAAGCAGAGTCGAATCGACTCGCCAACTTCCTGCTCGAAGGCGGCGTAGGCCGGGGCACGATGGTGGCGCTCTTTAGCGACGACCCGATTCGCATCATCACTGGAATACTCGGAGTTCTGAAAGCGGGAGCAGTGTTCGTGCCGTTGGATCCGACGTTTCCGGAGCAGCGGCTGCGAGTGATGAGCGAGCAGGTTGAACCGCAGTGGTATGTGACTGAAGCGCGGCATCTCGAGAAGTTGCGGCGACTGCGAGGCGAGGCCAAAGCACAGGCGAGTATCGTGTGCCTCGAAGGTCCATCAAGTATCGAGGGCGAACTACCTGCGGAAGTTTTGCAGAGTTACTGGAGTTATGCGCGAACGGAAGCGCCCGGACTGAAGAGTGATCCGGAAGCGCCGTGCTCGATCTACTTCACCTCCGGATCGACGGGAAAACCGAAAGCCATTCTGGGCCGGCTCAAAGGCATCGATCATTTCATGCGATGGGAGATCGGCGCGGTCAAAGCCGGGCGCGGGACCAGAGTAAGCCAGTTAGCGTCGCCGTCGTTTGATGGGTTTCTGAAAGATGCATTTGTGCCGCTGTGTTCAGGCGGAGTGGTGTGCGCGCCGGAAAGCCGCGAAGTGATTCTGGACGCGTGGAGTTTAGCGGACTGGCTCGACGTCGAGCAGGTGGAAGTGCTGCACTGCGTGCCGTCAGTATTTCGCGCGTTGATGAATGAAGGACTGAATAGCCGCTACTTCGAATCGATGAAGTGTGTCGTGATGACGGGCGAACCGTTGTACCCCGCAGACGTGAAGCGGTGGCTGAAGATCTTCGGCGACCGCATCCGGTTGTTCAATATCTACGGCACCACTGAGACCAGCCTCTCGAAGTTTGTTTACGAAATCAAACCGGAAGATGTCGACCGGCCTTCGATCCCCGTCGGCAAACCGATCGAGGGCAGCAATGTCATGCTCGTGAATTCCAGTGGAGGCTTGTGTGGCCTCGGCGCTGTGGGCGAGATCCACATTCAGACGCCGTACCGGTCGTGGGGATACTACGGCGAGCCGGAGCTGACCAAAGAAGTCTTCATTCAGAATCCGTTCAGCGACGATCCGGCTGACATCGTGCACAAGACGGGCGACTATGGGCGGCTGCTGAAGAGCGGAGACCTGGAACACCTGGGCCGGCGCGATCAGCAGGTGCAGGTGCGCGGCGTGCGAGTCGAGTTAGGTGAGATCGAGAACCTGCTGCGCAGCCACGAAACGGTCGCCGACGTCGCAGTGATCGATCGTGACGACACGGAAGGCAACAAGTTTCTGGTGGTCTACGTGACGATGAACAACGGTACCGGCAGCGACCACTTGCGACAGTACCTCGCGGAGCGGTTGCCGCAGACGATGGTGCCTTCGGCGTTCGTGGAGTTGGACCAGTTACCGCGCACCTTGAACGGGAAGATCGACCGCAAGGCGCTGCCCGCGCTGGATGTAGTAAAGAGCGAAGGCGAGACGGGTGACATCGTGCCGCGGAATCCGGTAGAGGAGATCGTTGCGGGCATCTGGTGCGAAGTGTTGAAGCTGTCGAGCGTAGGGCGCGCGAGCAACTTCTTCAATCTCGGCGGACATTCGCTCCTGGTCGCGCAGGTGTTGGCCCGAGTGCGCGAGTATTTAAAAGTAGAGTTGCCGGTTCGCAGTTTGTTCGAGGCGGCGACAGTGGAGCAGTTCGCGCAATTGATCCAGGAGCAGATCAGTGCGGGCAAGCAGAGTGAGTTGTCGGAGATCAGGCGCGTCTCGCGACAAGGCGAGTTGCCGCTGTCGCTTGCGCAGCAGCGTATGTGGTTCTTCGAACAACTGTCGAAAGGGACCAGCGCCTTCAACATCGCGTTGGGAGTGAGGCTGAAGGGTGAGTTGAACGTGACGGCGTTGGAGCAGACTTTCAGCGAGATCATGCGCCGTCACGAGGGACTGCGGACGATCTTTCCGGCGCTTGACGATCAGCCTGTGCAGATCATTCAGTCACCGCCGCGGTTCAAGCTGCCGTTAGTGGATCTCAGTCTGCTGCCGGACGAGGAGCGCGAACCGCAGGCAGCGAGGTTGGCCCAGGAGGAGACTTTAAGATGCTTCGATCTGAGCAGCGGTCCTCTTGTACGCCCGGGACTGTTGCGGGTGGAAGCGCAGGATCACATCGTGATCTGCACCATGCATCACATCATCGGCGACGGGCAGTCGCTCGAAGTTGTGATTGCGGAGATGAGCCAGATCTATTCCGCGCTGCTTGAGGGACAGCCGTCGCCGTTACCGGAGTTGAGCGTGCAGTATGTGGACTACGAAGCCTGGCAGCGGCAGTGGTTGCAGGGCGAGGTGTTGGAGAAGCGGCTGGCCTACTGGCGAAAGCAATTGGAAGACGCGCCGCAGCGAATGAGTCTGCCTCAGCGATGGACACGGCCGAAAGTTCAAAGGTTCAAGGGCACGAAGCACTACATACAAATTCCAACAGAGCAGACGGAAAGCTTGCGCGAGCTAAGCCGGCGTGAGGGTATGACGCTGTTCATGACGATGCTCACCGGGTTTGTGTTGCTGCTGCACCGGTACGCGGGAGACGAGGACATTGTAGTCGGCTCGACCTATGCGAATCGTGAGCGGCCGGAAGCAGAGAAGCTCATCGGCATCATGGTCAACACTTTGGTGCTGCGTCTGAATCTGGCGGGAGTCGTTACGTTCAGGGACCTCATGCGGCGAGTGAGGGAAGTTTGTCTTGACGCATACACGTATCACGTGCCGCCGGAGTTGATCAGGCACGACCAGGGCATTCGAGGTGACGAGCGCGAGCGGATGTTCGACGTGTGGTTCCAGTTAGATAAGGAAAGAAGTGAGAAGTTTGAGATGAAGGGCCTCGAGGTAACTCCTTACTCCGAAGGAAAAGAAGCGTCGCGGTTCGAATTGTCGATGGTCCTGGGAGAGCTGGAGAAAGAGATCGTCGGCGCGCTCGAATACGACGAAGACATCTTCCCGGCGAAGACCACTGCCACGATGCTGGAAGATTACCTCCGCCTGCTCGCATTGATGGCCGCGGATCCGGAGAAAGACCTCTCTACCATCTCGCTGACCAGCAGAGATGAGATCGAGCAACTCAGTTCAGCGTTCGTCGCCAACCTTGAAGTCTAGTTAACACGGAGTGAGACATGATTAAGCAAGGATTGTTAGATCCCGAGCGCAGCTTGCCTTTCGTGATCGAGTACGACCCGAGTGATGGGCCACCCGAGAACGGGCTTCTGATCTCCTGGTACAAGGACAACGAGGACCACATCGAGCAGAAACTGCTGGAGCATGGAGCGCTTCTGTTCCGCGGCTTCGGTGTTAACACTCCTGCTGCATTCGCTCGTTTGACCCGATCGATCGCGCCGGGACTATTGGATTGTCTCGACGACAACGGACCTCGGACAAAGATTACCGCAGGAATCTACACCTCGACTGAGTACCCGCACGAATATCAACTCTCGATGCACAGTGAGTATGCGTACTCCCACAAATTTCCGGCGCGCCTGTTCTTCTGTTGCGTTGTAAAACCCGGTAAGGGCGGCGAAACTCCGGTCGCCGATAACAGACAAATCTTGAAAAAACTGTCGCCGGAGATAGTGGAGGAATTTGGACGCAGAAAGATCAAGTACCTGCGAAACCTTCATGGCGGAAATGGATTCGGATTATCGTGGCAAGCGACTTTTCAGACGACGGACAAGTCAACGGTTGAAGAGTATTGCCGCGACATGTTGATCGACCACGAATGGAAAGCGGATGGTGGTCTAAGATTAGAGAACACGTTCGTCAGCTCAATCACACACCCGCGAACGGGCGAACAAGTCTGGTTCAATCAGGCCCCTCAATTTCATCCTTCGGACTATCCGGCGGAGATATACGAATCACTGCTCAACTCGTTTCGTGGCAAAGAAGATGAGCTGCCGCAAACGTCTTTCTTTGGAGACGGTACTCCGATCGACATCTCCGCTCTGAAGCACATTCGCGAAACCATGTTCAAGCAAGCGACAGTTTTTCCGTGGCGTGAAGGCGATGTGATGATGATCGACAACGTGCTGGCATGTCACGGCCGGATGCCATTCTCCGGGCAGCGCAAAATATTACTCGCGATGGGCAATAAGTAGCAGGCTTCACTGATCTCTCCTGGGAGAGTCAGTACCACCTGCGGTAGCGGGAAGCACAGCGCCGAAGGCGCGGTAGATGGTAGCCAGGGCAAGCGCTGAGCGGAGCGAGGCGCGCCGCCCCTGGTTAGCCGGAAAAATTGAATAGAGCACTGAAAGTGCGACAGAACAAAGCCCTTTTACAACTATTTCTCCCGCTCTTTCAGAGCGGCGGCGTCAGAATCTTATTGATCCAGGGGCGACGCGCTTCGCTCTGCTCAGCGCTTTGCCCCTGGCTACCTTATTTCGCGCCTTCGGCGCTGTGCACACTCAGCGCGTGCCCCTGGCTACCATCTTTCGCGCCTTTGGCGCTGGACTGCGGATCCACCCGCTACCGCGGGTGGTACTGAGCGCGTGCAACGACGAAGTCGGACTTTGGAGGGAAAGCGCAACTAGCCATGGGTCATCAGAGCGTACAAGACATGTTTAGCAGCACGGCCGATCAGTTTGGCCGCCACGTGGCGTTTGAGCGTGCCGGGCGCAGTGTCACCTACGCCGAGCTGGAACGCGAGTCGAACCGGTTGGCCAACTTCCTGCTCGAAGAGGGCGTGAGCACCGGCTCGATAGTAGGCCTGTTCACTGACGATCCACTGCAAGTCATCACGGGCATTCTCGGCGTTCTTAAAGCTGGCGCCGTGTTTGTACCGCTCGATCCGAGTTTCCCCACCTCGCGATTGCTGGTGCTGAGCGATCAAGTGAGTCCCGGATGGTATGTGACCTCGCGCAAACATTTGGAAAAGTTAAAACAGGTGCGCCGGCAGTCAAACGGATCTGCAAACGTGATCTGTCTTGATGGAGCGGGGGAATCTCATGATGGATTGAAAGTGCTGGCGAGCTACGGCAGTTATGATCGTGACGGACGACCGGCTTTGAAGAGCGATCCTGATTCGCCTTGTTCGATCTACTTTACGTCCGGTTCCACCGGCAAGCCGAAAGCCATTCTGGGCCGTCTCAAAGGCATCGATCACTATGTCCGGTGGGAGATCGAGGTGCTGGCAGTTGGACCGGGCACGCGAGTAAGCCAGTTGGCCTCGCCCTCTTTCGACGGATTTCTCAAAGATGTATTCGTGCCGTTGTGCGCGGGTGGCGTTGTTTGCGCGCCCGAGAACCGGAGCGTGATCCTCGACGCCGGGACACTGGTCGACTGGCTCGACATTGAGAGAGTTGAAATACTGCAATGCGTGCCCTCAGTTTTCCGCACGATCCTCAACCAGGGACTAAACAGCAATTACTTCGAGGCGATGAAGTATGTGGTGATGTCAGGTGAGCCGTTGTTTCCTGCTGACGTGAAGCGGTGGATGGACATCTTCGGCGAACGCATCCGACTGGTGAATACGTACGGCGCCACCGAGACTACGGTCCTGAAGGTTTTTCATTTCGTTCAGGCTGAGGACATCGCAAGGCCTTCCATCCCGTTGGGCAAGCCTATGCCCGGCTCCGCGGTCCTAATCATGGATCCGGCGTTACAACCCTGCCATCAGGGCGCAATCGGAGAGATATACATTCGCACGCCGTATCGTTCATTGGGTTACTACGAAGCACCGGAACTGACGCGTGAGGTGTTCATTCAAAACCCGTTCAATAATGATCCTGCAGACCTTATTTACAGGACAGGCGATTACGGCAGACTACTGGAAGACGGCAGTGTCGAGTTTCTCGGCCGCCGCGACCAGCAGGTGAAGGTGCGCGGCGTAAGAGTTGAACTCGGTGAGATCGAGAACCTGCTGCGAAGCAACGACGCGGTTGCTGACGTCGCCGTCGTCGATCGCGACGACCCGGAGGGAAATAAGTTTCTGGTCGCGTACGTGACGCTCAGCAATGGTACCGGGAGCGAGAGTCTGCGCAGTTACCTCGCTGAACGATTGCCGGAAACAATGCTGCCGTCCGCGATCGTGGAGTTGGACCAGTTGCCGCGTACGCTCAACGGCAAGATTGATCGAAAGGCGTTGCCCGCGCTGGAGAAGGTGCAGGCGAAGCTGGATGAAAGCGATTCTATTCCGCACGGGCCGGTTGAAGAGATCGTCGCTGGGATCTGGCGTGATGTGTTGCGACTGCCGGCAGTAGGGCGCCGCAGTAACTTCTTTGATCTCGGAGGACACTCCCTGCTCGCGACGCAGGTGTTGCTGCGCGTGAGAAACAGTCTCCAGGTGGACCTGCCTGTTCGCAGCATGTTCGAGGCGCCCACCATCGAACAGTTCTCACAGTGGGTCCAGGCGCAGCTTAACGAAGGTCGTCAGAACGCACTCGCCCCGATTGAAGTAGTTTCGCGCGCCGGTGATCTGCCGTTGTCGTACGCACAGCAGCGTATGTGGTTTCAGGAGAAGCGTACTCCCGGAACCAGTGCGTTTCACATTCCCGTGCGAGTGGCTTTACAGGGGCCGTTGAATGTCTCCGCGCTGGAACAGACGTTCGCCGAGATCATTCGCAGGCATGAAAACCTGCGGACGACTTTCCCGCAGATCGACGGAGATTTAGTGCAGGTTATTTCGCCACCCTCACGGTTATCGATTCCGATAGTCGATCTCCATCGTCTTGACCGACCTGAACAGGAAGCGTTGGCCAACACGCTCGCGGACGCAGAGTTCAGCCGTCCCTTTGATTTGGAAACCGGGCCGCTCACGCGAATGATCCTGATTCGCCATTCCGCCGAAGAGCACACGCTTATTTGCACACTCCACCACATCATCAGCGATGGCTGGTCCAAGGGTGTGCTGGTGAAAGAGATCTCAACTCTCTACGGAGCGTTCTGCCGTGCAGACCAATCGCCTTTGCCTGAGCTGTCGATACAGTACGCCGACTTTGCCGCCTGGCAGCGACAACAACTGCAGGGCGAGGCGCTGGAGCAGGAATTGGCGTACTGGAAGGAAAACCTTGCGGACGCGCCGCCCCTCCTGCAACTAGCGACGGATCGCCCGCGTCCTCCGGTGCAATCGTATCGAGGAACATTTGAGCCCTTTGTTCTGCCTCAAGCCCTTACTGAGAAGTTGAAAGCTTTGGCGTTACAGCAGGGAGCGACTTTGTTCATGACCTTGCTGGCGGCGTTTCAAACATTGCTCTACCGGTACACGTCACAGGAAGACATCGTCGTCGGTACGAGTGTCGCTAATCGGGAGAGATCCGAGATCGAGGGATTGATCGGTTTCTTTGTCAACATGGTTGCGTTGCGCACTGATTGTTCGGGTAACCCGCGGTTTCATGAGTTGCTGGCACAGGTGCGGGAATCGACGTTCAAAGCTTACGCGCATCAGGGAGTTCCTTTTGATAAACTGGTCCAGGAGCTGCAGCCCATTCGGAACCCGAGTTTTCCGCCGCTCTTCCAGGTAGTTTTCAGTTTTCAGAATCAGCCCACGTTGACAGTGCTGACGCTTTCCGGACTGACGTTGAGCTTTCCACCACCGGAGATCACGACCTCACAGTTCGATCTGCTGCTTGATGTATCAGAGACCAACGAGGGACTAATCGCAGCCCTGCAATACAACACGGATCTCTTTGACCGGACGACGATCGTGCAGATGGCCCAACATCTCCGGAGCTTGCTGGAAAGCATTGTGTCTGATCCGGAGCAACGCCTTTCCGATCTGCGACTGCTGAACGAGGATGAACAGGCGGAGTCGTTGCAGACATGGAACCAGACGGCGGCGGAGTATCCGCAACACACCTGCATTCACGAGTTATTCGAATTGCGAGCGAAAGCGGAGCCGGATTCCGTGGCGGCTGTGTTTAGAGACGACCATCTGACTTACGGGGAGCTTAATCGCCGGGCCAATCAGCTCGCGCGGTATCTGCAAGGAGCGGGCATCGAGATCGGCGATCTCGTTGGAATCTGTCTCGAGCATTCGTTGGAAGAGTTGATCGGAGTGCTCGGCGTCCTCAAGGCTGGCGCGGGATACATGCCTTTAGACCCGGACCATCCGCGGCAACGCCTCTCCTTCATGTTGAAAGACGCAGGCGTGTCGGTTGTCTTAACGCAAGAAGGCTTGGGCGAGATGCTGATCGCCTGCGGAGCGCAGCCGGTTTGTCTCGACAATGACTGGCCATTGATCGCGGAGGAAAGCGACGCAAACGTCGACGCCGGAGCGCCCGCCGAGAGTACTGCTTACGTGATCTACACGTCGGGATCGACGGGTGAGCCGAAAGGTGTGACTGTTTCACATCGTTCGCTCGTCAATTACGTCTGGTGGGCGAAGGATGTCTACTTGCAAAATGAGCGGCTGGGGTTCGCGCTCTATTCATCACTCGCTTTCGATCTCACGGTAACTTCCATTCATGTGCCGCTGATTACGGGCAACAAGATCCTCATCTCCAGATGGGCCGGGAAGGATGCGCCACTCGAAGAGATACTGAACGACCAGCAGACGGGCGTGTGGAAGCTAACGCCGAGTCACCTGACGCTGATCAAGGACTGGGACAATCGCCATACGAGCGTCAAGCGAATGATCGTCGGCGGCGAAGCGCTCGGTACCGAGCTGGCTCGCCAGGTTTACGAAAGCTGCGGCGGACACGTCGAGATATTCAACGAGTATGGACCAACGGAAGCCACTGTGGGTTGCATGCTGTACCGGTTTGATCCGGAGAACGATTCACGTCCGAGTGTACCGATCGGACGCCCGGCAGCGAACGTGCAGCTATACGTTCTCGATCAGTGGCTGAAACCGACTGCTGCGAATGTTCCGGGTGAGTTGTACATCGCGGGCGCTGGTCTGGCGCACGGATATCTGGACCGTCCCGCGTTGACTGCTGAGAGATTTATCGCCAACCCATTCGCGTCCGGACAGAGGATGTATCGAACCGGCGATCTGTGTCGTCGCTTGCCGTCCGGCGATCTCGAGTACCTTGGACGCAAAGATGAGCAGGTGAAGTTTCACGGTTACCGCGTGGAGTTGAACGAGATTCGCTGGGCTTTGAAGAAACATCCGCAGATCAGAGACAGCGCTGTGGTGATCGGTAAAGACAAACAGGGCCATGACCTGATGGTTGCGTATTACGTTTCGCGCCAGGAGTTGGATGTGGCCGAACTACGCGAGTTCCTTTCGGACGTACTCATTGCGGAGACGATCCCGAACTTCTTCGTACACCTGAGCAAACTACCGCTCACACTGAATGGGAAGATTAACTATGAAGCGTTGCCATCGCTTGAAGAGGCGAAGCAAAAATTGCAGCGCACGTATACGTCGGCTCGCACGCCTCAGGAAAAGATACTCGCCGACATCTGGTCTGAAGTGCTTTCGATCGAACGTGTCGGGATCGACGAAAACTTTTTCGCGCTCGGAGGACACTCGCTCCTCGCCACTCAGATCATTCATCGCATAAATCAGACCTTCCACGTTGATTTGCCGATGCGCGTGATATTCGATGAGCCGACGATCGCCGGGCTGTCACTGCTCGTCGAAGAAACCCTTATCGAACAGTTGGAAACCACCACCGAACTAGCCTGATTCACACCGCAATTCACGGATCGCCAGCTCGAAGTCTTAACAAGGAGAAGGGCCTCAACATGATCAGTCAATCTACTAACAACGGTAACGGTAATTCGCATCTGACGGCGACGCTCGCACGAAGAGCTAAGAAAGGCCGGTTAAATATCATCGGCGTGTCAGCCGGTTATCACGATTCAGCGTGCAGTTTGCTGCAGGACGGAGTACTCGTCGCGGCCGCTCAGGAAGAACGCTTCTCGCGAGTCAAGAACGATAAGTCATTTCCGACGAGCGCCTTTCAGTATTGTCTTCAGGAAGGTGGAATCACCATCGCCGATGTTGACTGTATGGCCTATTACGAAGATCCATGCCTGAAACTCGGCCGGCAGATATGGATGAGTTTCATGCCGAACCTTCCGGGCGAGCGACGCGAATCGATCCTCGATCGGCTGTCAGCAACTCCGCCCCAGCAGATGATTCGCGACGTCTGGGGTTATGAAGGCCGGGTTGAAATATTCGATCACCACCTGTCGCACGCGGCCAGCAGCTATTTCTTCTCCGGGTTCAAGGAATCTGCAATCCTGACGGTGGACGGTGTCGGCGACTGGGCCACTACAACTTACGGCTGTGGTAAAGGACCGCACATCGAGCGCTTCGAGCAAGTCGACTTTCCCGATTCGCTCGGTTTCTTCTACAGCGCGATCACCGGTTACCTCGGATTTGAAGTCAATGAAGGTGAGTACAAGGTGATGGGCCTCGCCCCATACGGCGAGCCGGAATATGTGGACCAGATTCGCAAACTGGTTGAGGTGACTTCCGAAGGGCAATACCGCCTCAACATGAAATACTTCGGGTTTCTCACCGAAGACTGCATGTACACGCAGGAACTGATTGCACTCCTGGGCCAGCCGCCCCGCGATCCGGAGTCTGAACTTACTCAGTTCCACATGGACGTCGCGCGCAGCGCGCAAGTGGTGCTGGAAGAGATCATGCTCGAGAAGACTCGTTACCTGCACGACAAGTGTCCGAGCGACAACCTCTGCATGGCAGGCGGCGTTTCGCTTAATGTTGTCGCCAACGGCCGCTGCCTGAGAGAAGGACCATTCAAGCGACTCTTCGTTCAACCGGCGGCGGGTGATGCCGGCGGATCAGTGGGCGCCGCGGCCATGGCGCACGCGAAGGTGACTGGCGAGCCGCCCGTCGTGAAGAGTTTGGAGCACGTTTACCTTGGCCCGGCTAATTCAATCTCCGAGACCTATAAGTTGTTGATGGCTTCTTCGGCGAAGTTTTTGGATTTCCGGGGCAGGGAAGAAGAGCTTATCAAGTTCACTGTCGACCGTTTAATTGAAGGGAAGGTGGTCGGCTGGTCGCAGGGCCGCATGGAGTTTGGACCACGTGCTCTCGGCGCGCGCTCGATTCTGGCGGACCCGCGAAGCCCGGACATGCGGGATCGCATCAACGCTCTAGTCAAGATGCGAGAAGCGTTTCGGCCCTTCGCGCCCGCGGTGCTGGAATCAGAAGCTGAAAATCATTTCGACCTGGACCATGCGTCGCCATTCATGCTGGAAACGTGCGATGTGATTTCAAGCATCGATCTTCCGGCCATCACGCACATCGACGGTTCAGCGCGGGTGCAGACCGTGAACGCCAAGACGAATCCGCGCTTCGCCGCGCTGCTCGAGGAGTTCCACCGCCGCACCGGCTGTCCCATCATTCTAAACACCTCCTTCAACGTACGCGGAGAACCGATCGTGTGCGCGCCGCTCGATGCGGTGCTGTGTTTCACTGCTTCGCAGATTGATTTTCTCGTCCTTGAAGACTTCGTCCTCGATCGCGCCGGCATCCCGCCTTTCTGGGAAGTTAGAAACCTGCGCGTGAAGGGCGATGCAAGCCAGTTGGTAGAACACTCCGTGTACACCCTGCTCTAAAACTTTAAAGAAGGACAGGTTATGGAACGCCCGCCAGAGAAATTGAAATCTTTCGCCAGCCGGCTCGCAGAGGTCGCGTGCGCGCAGGATACACCCGAATTGGTTCGCATGCTTCGACTCGGCGGTCTGCTTGGTGAATCCGATAAAGCAGCCGGCCGCGCCACCGAGGTCACGTATGGCCCGCCACCGCATCCCGATCACGTCGGCATCTGGGAGCGAAAGATAGAGAACGGAAAAGAGTGCTTCGTCCGTCGCCTCGACATGATTCGTGAGTGGGACCAGTGGTGCCCAACGCTCGGTCGCATCGACAAGAAGGGCTCCAAAAAGCGCGTCGTGTTGATAGGCGAGTCGGTGGCCCGAGGTTATTTGTACGATCCGGTTTTCACGCCAGCCATGGCGCTGCAAATGATCCTCGAACCACACTTCGACGAGGGTGTCGAAGTTCTCGATCTCGCGCGGACGAACCTCTCGCACGAAATCAAACATCTGGCCATCTCTGCGCTCCAACTCGAGCCCGATATCACCGTCCTCTTCGCCGGCAACAACTGGGGTGTTGCGTTTCCGGGAACTTCAGATATCGCGCAGTTGGACGAGGCGTTGAGTACAGAAGGAATGCCGGGAGCGAAACGCATCGCCGAGATGCAAATCGCGAGGATCGCGAGAACGATCGTAAATGAGGTCGCTGCTGCTTACGAACGTAAAGGTGTTCCACTCGTGTGGATCATCCCGGAATGGAACCTTGCCGACTGGCGCGATCAGATCACAAATCCGCCGCACCTTGGCAAAGACTTGAATCGCGAATGGCTCAGCGTCTTGCAACAAGCGGAGAGCGCCCTCGGTGAAGGCGATCTGCACAGAGCTGAGGAGCTTGCCAGGAAACTGTTGGAGATCGATCAGGGCCTTTGCGCGGCCGGCTACTACATCCAGGCTGAGTGCTGTCGTCGCGTGAATGATACTGAAGGTCGAAGGAAGAATTTGGAACACGCTCGCGACTCAGTGTGTTGGGATTCGTCAAGAATGCTCCTGCCACGGACCTACGGTCTAACGCAACGGGTGATTCGCGAGGAAGCCGGCAAGCACAAGAACCAGATCGTCGACTCACCCGCGCTCTTCAAAGAACATCTCAACGGTGAGATACCTGGTCGTCGTTTATATAACGACTACTGCCACTTATCGACCGAGGGAATTCAGGTAACGATGGCCGCTGCGGCGTCGTGCGTTCTCCGTTCACTCAAAGGACGAGACGTGCCGTGGTTCTCGCTCGCCCGCGATCACGTTGCACCGCCGATCGAGACCGAAGCGGAAGCATTATTTCTCGCTGCAATCATGAACGGGCACTGGTGGCAGACGTACGAACTAATCCGCTACTACTGCACGCAGGCGCTAAGTCTTTCGCCGCACATCGGCGACTTGATGCTCACTTACATCCAGTTACAGACGCGACGCATTTCGCCAAAGATCATGGGTGAAGCGGAGCAGGAGATCAGCCGGACAGCGTCACAACTAATGCGTCACTTTCTGGTGCGCCTGAACGAAAAACGACTGGACAAGGTGCTGCTCGAAGTGATCGTCGATTCATTGCAGGAGTTCGGAATCGATGGACGTGGGCTTCTCGACCGGCTGCGCAGTGAACACAGCGTAGCTTTCGGTGAGATCGATCTGTTTGATTACTACTACTGCTCATCCGGCGATCAGTCGCAAGAGTTGGCATGGACCATGCGGATCAACTACAAGGTCTACAAGCCGCATTTCGAGCCGAAGTATTACCGGGCTTTCGGAGCTGAATCCAGATTCATTTTCGTAGGAACGGCCGGGCATCCTGTACGGCTGCGCCTCACCTGCCGCCTACCACACACTGCAAAGGGTGAGGCGAAAATCTCTGTGGGACTGAACGGAACGTCACAGGCAGAAATGATGATCAGTCACCAGTGGAGCAGTTGGGAGATTAGCCTACCGGGCGACATCGTTCGTGAGGGTTTGAACGAGGTAGAAGTGTGGTGGCCCGTTCCGGAGTTCGAAAGTAGTGAGGCACTCGAGAAAGTAGTGACGAACATGTTTAATTTCTGGGAGCTGAAGTTTCCGACCTTCTTTCCTGTTTTTGGTGAAATACATTCTTTCACCGCAGCCGGCGAACCGGTTCTTTCAGCCATTCGCCCCGCCGAGCAACGGGAGCTTGCTACAGTCGCAGTCTCCTGACGTTAGCGCCTTCGGCGCTGTGCACCCTGAATTCGGAATTTTTGACGCAAAGCCTTTACGTCTCTAACACCTCCTCTTACACACTGCTTACAAACATGGAAAGGGATGCAGGCATGGAACGCCCACCCGAATCGTTGAAGTGTTTCGCTGATCGTATCGCCAGGTTTGCGTGTGCGGGCGACGCGGCGCAATTAAACCGCATGCTGCGGCTCGCGGGTCTCCTCGGCGGCGGTCCCAACGGGATCGATCTCAAGACAGGCGACATGGTTTCAGCGCCGCAGAACCCGGACCATTTAGCGATCTGGGAGCGCAAGGTCGAGAACGGGAAAGTCTGTTTCGTGCGTCGCATGGAAACGATCGACGAGTGGTATTTCTATGCAAACCTTGGCCGCATCGATCCGAAGGGAGCGAAGCAGCGGATCTTGTATCTCGGAGAGTCTGTTGCTCGCGGTTATCTGTACGATCCGGAGTTCAACCCGGCGCTCGCCCTCAAGAAGACGCTCGAACCTCAGTTCGGAGATGACATCGAAGTCATTGATCTGGCGCGAACCAACCTCTCGTACGAGGTGAGGGAACTGGCGATCGGAGCACTGCAACTTGAGCCGGATATCGCAATCATCTTTGCCGGTAACAACTGGGGAGTTGCGACACCGCGGTTTGCAGACATTGCAGTGATTGACGACGCACTGGCGAAGGAGGGTATGGCTGGAGCAAAACGGATCTCGGACGAGCAGATCGCGAGACACGGCAGGCGCGTCGTGCGCGATATCGCCGCTGCGTACGAAAAGCAAGGCGTTCCAGTCATCTGGATTGTTCCGGAATTCAACCTCGGCGATTGGCGTGATCCGATTGTAAATGCGCCATATCTGCCCGAAGGCTTGAACCGGGAATGGCTGAGTTTGGTAGAAGAAGCTCAGAGCGCTTTAAGCGACGGCGAGATTGAAAAGGCGAAGCACCTGGGCCAGCGGATCGTCGAAATCGATGAAGGCATTTGCATCGCGGGGTACTACGTGCTGGCAGAGTGCTGTCACAAGCAGGGCGATGTCGAGGGGCAGCGGAAGTATTTAAAGATGGCGGGCGACGCCGCGACCTGGGACTCGTTCATGACAATCATTCCCAGGCCGTACTCGATCACGCAGCAGATCCTGCGTGAGGAGATGACCAAAAACAAGAATCAGATTGTCGACTTGCCCGTTCTCTTCAACGAATACCTCAAGGGCGAATTACCCGATCGTCGACTGTTTCTCGACTACTGTCACATGACAACTGAGGGCATTCAGGTGTCGATGGCCGCCACCGCTTCATGCGTGCTGCGCGCGCTGAAAGGAAAAGACGCGCCGTGGTACACCTTGTTGGACCACTCCATCGCACCGCCGCCCGAGATCGAAGCTGAAGCATCATTCCTCGCGGCTGTACACAACGCACACCGGTGGCAATCGTATGATCTCGTCCGACATTACTTGCTGCGAGCTCTCAACGCCTCACCACACGTCGCGGAGTTAATGATCAACTACATCGACGTTCAGAGTCGGCCGTCGATCCCGATGTCGATGAGTGGGTCACAGGAGAAGATGTTTAATCTCGGATCGCCGCTGATGCACCGGTATCTCTTTCGCTTCAACGAACAACGTCTCGATCGATTGCTCCTCGACGTGATTGTCGATGCGCTGGCGGAGGTTGGTTTCGAGGCCCGAGAACAACTGGCCCAAGTGCAGCGCGAGCAACACAGCATCGCACTCGGTGAGACCAACTTGCTCGACTTTTACTACTGCTCCGCGGGGCAACAGCCGCATGAGCTCGAAGGGTTGAAGTGGGTCAACTTCGAAGGTCACTTGAATTTCAACGTCAAGTATTACCGGGCTTATTGGCCTGAGTCGAGATTCGTATTTGTTGGCGAAGCGGGCTGCCCGTTGAGACTGTGCCTCACGTGCCGGCTGCCGGAAGACTCCGCAGGTGAAGCGCCGATCTCGATCGTTCTGAATGGAAAGCCTCACGCAGAGATAGTGATTGGCCGCGAGTGGAGCAGTTGGGAACTCGAGTTTCCGGGCGAAGTGGTGCGGGACAATATGAATGAGATAACAGTGCGCTGGCCCATGCCCGGGTTCCGCAGGAGCGCGGCTCTGAAGAAAGCGGTGCTGGACATGTGTGCGATGAAGTTTCCGGATTTTTATCCCGTCTTCGGCGAAATACATTCATTCACCGCGTCGCGCGCGGCGGCCGTCTCAACCCGGCCCGAGGCGCTTGAGCAGGAACTGGCAGCTGTCCAAGTCTCGTGAGTGTCATTATCTTATTGATCCAGGGGCGGCGCGCTTCGCTCTGCTCAGCGCCTGCCCCTGGCTATTCGCGCCTTCGGCGCTGCGTACACTGATGCCGACTTTTGAGGCAGGGCCTGTTGATCCTGAAATCCTGACCTACTGACCTACTGACCTACTGATCCATTGGAGTGAAGAAATGAGTAGGAAACTTGATTGCGTTGTGATCGGTTACAACGAGGTTCCTTTCCCAACATACGAGACGTTTCTTCAAAAGTACGGCGAAGATTCCGAAGCCTACCGTGATTTGAAGTTCAGTTTCGTCGAGCTGGCAGGCCAGAAGATGGATTACGTTGCGCTACTCAATCACGTGCTTGATAAGGCCAGCAATATCCCGCAGGGCTCGGCTGCCGCGCATCAGTTGAAGTCGGGCGACATCCCAAACCTCGCCGCCGTTTACCTGACGAACTTTTTGAACAAGCGCGGGCTCGAAGCTCGTTACATCAATCTCTTCCAATACGAACGCGACCAACTCATCGAGTACCTGGACCAGGATCCGCTCTGCGTTGCGATCACCACCACCTTTTATGTCGTGAACTTGCCCGTCAATGAGATGGTTGAATTCATCAGGCACCACAATCCAAAGGTGAAGATCGTCGTGGGTGGCCCATTGATCGCAAACCATGCTCGCAACTCTCAAGGCGCCGATTTCCAGGAGGCGCTGAACGACATCGGCGCCGATATCTATGTCGTGGAAGGCCAGGGTGAGCAGACGCTTTACCAGATCGTCGAATGCCTGAAAGGTAGCGGCGACCTGAAGAAAGTACCGAACATAATCTTTTTCGAAGATGGACAGCTCACGCGAACACTGCCGCAGCCGGAAAACAACTCTCTCGATGAGAACTTCGTCGACTGGAACACATTCGCTGCCGGGGGCGATCTGGGCCGCACTCTGCAAACGCGCACGGCACGTAGCTGCGCTTTCAAGTGTTCGTTCTGCAACTACCCGACACGCGCCGGCGCGTTGACCCTGGCCAGCCTCGACACTCTGGAGAAAGAGTTCGACTCGATGCGCCGTGCCGGAGATGTAGAGAACGTCGTCTTCATCGACGACACGTTCAACGTACCGTTACCGCGGTTCAAAGAGATCTGCCGGCTGATGATCAAAAAGAACTACGGCTTCAACTGGTTCTCATACTTTCGCTGCAGCAACTCGGATGAAGAAGCTTTTGAGTTGATGGCGAAGAGCGGCTGCAAGGGCGTCTTCCTCGGCATCGAATCCGGCTCGCCGGCGATTCTGAAGAACATGGCGAAGTTCGCCACGCCTGAGAAATATGCCAAAGGCATTGAGATGCTGCGCAAGCACGACATTCTCACGTTCGGCTCTTTCATCATCGGTTTTCCCGGTGAAACCGAAGACACCGTGAATGAGACCATCGACTTTATCAAGCAGCACAGGCCTGACTACTATCGCGCGCAGATGTGGTACTGCGAGCCGGGCACTCCGATCTTTCACGAGAAAGACAAGTATCAAATTAAAGGCGACGGTTTCGTGTGGACGCACGCAACGATGGGAAGCCTCGAAGCGATGGACCACATCGATCGCATGTTCCTGTCGATAGACGAGTCGCTCTGGCTGCCGCAGTGGTCATTCGACTTCTGGATCATTCCCTACCTCATCGGCAAAGGCATTTCACCACCACACTTCAAGGAGTTCATGGAGTGTGCGCACAAGCTACTTTCACTCGAGATCGCCACGGTGCCCGCGAACCACAAGGCTCGACTGCAACAGCAGCATTTGCAAAAACTGAATGAACAGATCAGTCGCTGGCCTCTACCCAGCTTTGCCACTGCCGCTTGATTTTGTGCCTTTTGTGCTTCTTTGTGGCAAAGATTTAGGAAAACTGCGATATGGAACGCCCTCCAGAGTCGTTAAAATCCTTCGCTAATCGCATCGCTAAGGTCACTTGCCAAAGCGATGCTGCCGAACTGATCCGCCTGCTGCGGCTCTCAGGGTTGCAGGGCGGCGCGGGTCAGATCGACGAGCTCTACGACGGCAGCGACACGTTTCCGATGTCTCTCGATCCCGATCACGTCGGTATTTGGGAACGGAAGATCGAGAACGGTAAGCCCTACTTCGCCCGCCGCCTGGACGCGATGGGTGAGTGGTACTTCTGGGCGAAACTCGGTCGTATCGACGCCAAGGGAACGAAAAGACGTGTCCTGCTGATAGGAGAATCAGTCGCCCGCGGTTACCTGTACGATCCGGAGTTCACTCCAGCTTTGGCGCTCGAGAAGATCCTGGAACCACACTTTGGCGATGACGGAATCGAAGTCATCGATCTTGCGCGGGTGAACCTCGGCTACAAGGTGAGGGAGCTCGCGATCGACGCCCTCCAACTCCAGCCCGATATCGCGATCATTTTTGCCGGCAACAACTGGAACATTGCTGACCCGCGGCCTTCGGAGCTTACGGAAATCGATGAAGCGCTGTCGAAGGAAGGTCTCACTGGAGTGAAACGGATCTGTGAGACACAAATCGAGCGCAATGCGAGGCGCGTTATTCATGACATCGCATCCGCCTACGAGAAAAGTGGCGTACCACTGATCTGGATTATTCCGGAATTCAATCTAGCCGATTGGCACGATCCAATCACGAATGCGCCACGTCTCGGCAAGGGCTTGAACCGCGAATGGCTCAGCTTGCTCGCAGAAGCTCAGACCAGTTTGCGCGAGGGAGATGTTGGCAACGCCGCAAAGTTGGCCCAGCGAATGATCGAGATCGATCAGGGCGTTTGCATGGCGGGATTCTATCTTCTCGCCGAATGTTGTAATCGATCGAACGATATCGATGGGGAGAGAGACTATTTGGAATTGGCCCGCGACTGCATGAGCTGGGACTTGTCGAGAATGCCCATACCGCGGCCATACAAGATCACGCAAAGTGTGTTGCGTGAAGAAGCGGCCAGACTCAAATACCAGCTAGTCGATTTGCCGGTTCTCTTCAAAGAATATCTCGACGGCGGAATACCAGACCGGCGGCTGTTCCTCGATTACTGTCACATGACGACGGAGGGAATTCAGGTGGCGATGGGCGCTGCTGCCTCCTGCGTGCTGCGCACGCTGAAGAGTATCGAAACGCCCTGGCACGCATTGGTGGGAGATTATGTTGCGCCGCTGCGTCAAATCGAAGCTGAGGCATCCTTCCTCGCCGCCATTATGAACGGCCACTGCGCGCAGACATACGACGTGGTCCACCATTTCTGCGCGCGCGCACTTAAACTGTCGCCACACGTCGCTGAGTTGATGCTCAACTATCTCGAGGTTCAGAACCGTCGTCTGCTTCCGAGGGGGATGACTGAATCCGAAGAACAGACTGCGAAGTCAGGATCGTCGTTGATGCAGCGCTACCAGTTGAACCAAAAGCGACTGCACAACCTGCTCTCCAACGCGATTCTAAATGCGCTCGAGGAGACGGGGATCGATGTGCGCGAAAGAGTCGAACGGCTCTGTCGCGAGGAACACAGCGTAGCCTTTGGCGAGATTAACTTACTTGACTATTACTACTGTTCGGCGACTGACCAGGAACAAGAGTTCGCATGGGTGACCCGGGCTGAACCAAGGTATCGGCCTGACGCGGATTACTACAGAGCCTACTGGCCGGAATCAAAATTCATCTTTGTCGGGGATACAGGCTGCGCAGTCACTCTCCTGCTGACTTGCCGGCTGCCCGGCACTGCGCTTGAAGAGGACGCGATCCATGTCGTGGTTAACGGCAAGCCGCAGGCGGAAATAGTCGTCCATCACGACTGGACGAGTTGGACCATCAACGTAGAAGGCCAGGTCGTGCGTAACGGGTTGAACGAGGTTGTCGTGCGCTGGCCCATCCCCGAGTTCGATGACGACGGATGGCTCGAGCGCGCGAGGCGGAAGGTGTCTGAGAGAAAGTTTCCGGACTTCTATCCAATCTTCGGCGAGATACACTCATTAAGCGCACTACCACAAAAGAACGTCCCAAAAATCACTCCCGCAGTAGAAGAAGAACTCACCGCAGTAGGTCTGGCGACCTAATTCGAAAATCGAAGTTCATCCTGTGAAGCTGATGATAAGCGATAGGCTGGCACAGCGAAAAGCAGAAGTCGGAGCACGCCGGGCAACTCTCTCTGCGTTCCAAAGAGAAAAGCTCGACGAGCTCTTGCGGCAGAGTGAACGTGCTCCGGCGCAGGTGATCCCGCGACGCCCGCGCGAGGAAGAGAATCCGCTTTCTTTCGCGCAAGAGCGGCTGTGGTTCCTGGACCAACTGGAGCCGGGCAGCATCGCTTACAACATGTGCACGCCTTTCCGGATCACCGGCAGGCTCAACGTTACCGCACTAAAGCAAAGCATCGACGAGACCGTCAGACGTCACGAGTCATTAAGAACAACTTTCGTCTCCGGTGACGGCCAGCCTGTCCAGGTAATCTCGCCCTCACGTGACCTGGAATTACCGATCGTCGACATCTCGAGCTTCCCGGAAACAGAGCGCGAAGCGGTGGCGCAACGTCTGATCCGCGAAGGCAGTGACCGCGCATTTGATCTGGCGAACGGCCCGCTGCTCAGGACCGTATTGTTGCGACTCGGAGAGGCAGATCACATTCTGCTGATGTCGTTACATCACATCATCTTCGACGAATGGTCCATGCAGGTCTTGATTCGAGACGCGGCGGAGATCTATTCAACGTTCGCTGACGGCGAACCCTCGCTGTTGCCTGAGTTGCCCATCCAGTATGCAGACTTCGCTCATTGGCAGCGCGAATGGTTGACGGGCAACGTGCTCGAGAAGGAGCTTTCCTACTGGCGGCAGCAACTGCACGACAGCCCTCCGTCGTTGAATTTACCGTTCGACCGGCCTCACACAGGCGCGATCAATCCGAAAGCGGAAACCGTTTCCATCTCGGTCCCCGAGTTCGTGGCGGAAGGACTCATGGACCTGACGCAGTCGGCGCGAACGACGATCTTCATGACGCTGCTCGCATCGCTTCAGATCCTGCTCGCGCGGTACAGCGGAAGCGATGACATTCCAGTCGGCACTCCGGTCGCCGGTCGTCGTTGGCTCGAGACTGAAGGAATGATCGGGTTCTTCGTCAATACGCTCGTCATACGAACGAAGCTTTCGAGTGACCCAACGATCCGGGAAGTGCTTCGTCGCGTTCGCGAAGTAGTGCTGGAAGCGCAAACGCATCAGGAACTGCCTTTCGCGAAACTGGTTGAGGAGTTACGACCCGGGCGAAACCTGAGCCGCGGCCCGCTCTTCCAGGTGATGTTTACCTTCCAGAACCGCCAGAAGAAAGCCGTCACCTTGCCGGGAATGACCGTTGGCATAGCCGAAGCACGCAATTCAACGGCGAAGTTTGATCTCTCGCTCGATATGGCCCAGGCGGATGGGAGAATCTACGGTTCGTTCGAGTACAACGCCGAACTGTTCGAACGGTCCACAATCGATCGGTTGGTTCGGCATTACAACGCGATCCTCGCAGCGATGGCCGGCAATCCCGATCAGCGCATCTCTGAAATCGAAATACTTTCAGATGCAGAGCGACGGCAATTGCTCTCCGATTGGAATGACACGTTCGTCGATTACCCGCCAGAACAACGAATTCACGAGCTGTTTGAGAAACGCGTCGCGGAGTTGCCATCTGCTCTCGCGCTTGTGAGTGGAGACGAGCAAATAAGCTACGGTGAGCTGAACCACAGAGCAGATCAGTTGGCCCACTACCTGCGCAGCCTCGGCGTCGGTCCGGAAACGCGAGTCGGCGTGATGATGGAGCGTTCGGTCGAAATGGTGGTCGCGCTGTTCGGCATCCTCAAGGCGGGCGGCGCTTACGTACCGCTCGATCCGGAGTATCCGCAGG
>DASSEB010000409.1:0-5258 GCA_035696765.1 Pyrinomonadaceae bacterium
TGAACCATCCGCCGGCGCAGACTCGAGCGAGTTGAAGAGCAACGACGTGTGGTTGCGTTGAGTGAAGTCGGCAACTAATTCCTGAAATGCTTTGGTCGAACCGTACGTGAAGTTCATCGGCGATTCGGGCCAGATCACGAGTCGCGGCAACTGGTCCTTGGGGAGCGACTGCAAGCCGTTAGTGCTCAGCAACAGATGTCGTTCGAGCAGTTCGTTTGTTTCCGCCGGCGTCTTGATCATTGTCATCGGCACGTTGGGTTGCACGGCCACGACGTTTAAATCCGGAGCGAGATTGTTCGTCGTGCTTCGCGGTGAGACGGCGATTACCCCAACGACGACGGCCACCATTACCGATGCCATCGCCAGCGCCGTGCGGGTGCTCCTGATGAAAACAAACACGAGCGCGGCATTGATCGCGACGATTAGAAAACTGACTGCGTAGACTCCGCCCCAGGCCGCAGGTCGAATCAACGCCGGGTGATAAGCCTGCGAGTATCCGAGTGCATTCCAAAGTTGGCCCGTCACACTCAAGCGAATGAACTCGAGCGCGGTCCAGAACACGGGCGCCAGCAGTATCGCGATGTGGCCCCATTTCCTCATCGCCAGGGCGGACAGTAAAGTGAACAGCCCGGGAAAGAGCCCGACGATAGCTGCGCCAGGAATCAATAAGAGATAGGCGAGGGGCGTGGGCAGCCCGCCGTAATGAATCATCGAGTAGGTGAGCCAGTAACACGACGCGTAGAAGAAGACCGTGCCGGTGGCCCAGCCGAGGATGAAGGCGCTGCGCGGTGCAGGCCGGCGCGCGATTGCTACAAGCAGCGGAACGAGCGCGATCCACGCGAGGAAGTAAAGGTCGAAATCAGGAAACGAGAATATGAGGAGAAGTGTGCTGGCGGCCGCCGCAGCCCACTCAGAACGAAAAACTACTTGCCGCATCGCGGCTGAGTTTACCAAACTTGTCCGTGTAATCGGTGTCCAGCCGCGGCAGAAATATTTTTTAAAGTCGGAATTACGCCTGACTGAAACACGTCAAATCGCTGACTTTTGACGCAAAAAGACAGAAAGCGTCACTGCCAGAGTGACAAATTTCGTCTCTCAAACAAAATGTGGTGAACTCGAATAATTGGCTTTAAAAGCGGGAGAACCCAGTCATCACTGACTGGGTCCACGTTTCGGGGGGAAGCACTGAAGGAACGCTCGGAAGGTAGCTGGCGCAGCGGCAGGCGGCGCTCAGAGGGATGTTGGCGGCGGGGGCACGGTCAACGTTTTTTCGTGTATTCCGTGTCGTGCCGCGATCTCTTGAGCACACCGTGTGCCACAAACCAATCAGTTACCCATCGTTACCTGTCGCTGTAGAGCGATGGCTTCCTGGTTGTTTGGATCGATAGCCATGGCGCTGGCTGCGTACTTGCGCGCCTCGCCTCTGTCGCCACGTTCAAGAAAAATGCGCCCCAACAAAATGTGCGCGTCGATCAGTTTCGAATCCCAGAAGATTGCCGTCTTCAACGCGGCTATCGCGGCCTCCTGATCGCTGCGCCGCAGATTGATCCGGCCGCTCAGCAGGTACGCTTCTGCATTTGTCGGTTCGATCATCACTACCCGATGCAACTCCGGCAGTGCCTCTTCATCGCGTCCGGCCTGGTAAAGGTCGCGAGCTTTGATTAGCAGATCCTGCGTCGCAGAACTCGGCGATCCGGCGTCGGCAGTCATGCGCTTCTCGCGATCGAGACCAAAGACTTCTTCGCGGTTCAGCACGTCGCGCATACGCAACGTGACACCGCTTGTCGTCTGCGACTTTTGCCACTCGGTTTCCCACTTCGCATAAGCCGTCCGCAGGTAGCGACGCGCCATGTCGTCCGCGGCCGTTGCGGCTTCAGTCTTCCCGAGTTTCGCCAGCGATTTGGCAAACAGGAAATACGCTTGCCCGTCTTGCTGATCGGAAGTGATTACCGGACGGAAGTGTTCGGCAGCTTCGGCATACTTGCCCGCCAGAAACAACGCATAACCGTAATTGAAGTGGACCGTCTGGTCTGACGGCGCCGACTCCGAAGCACGAGCCAGGAAATCCGTGCCCTGGGACAACAAGCGTGTGCGCTCGGCTTCGTTCTTGTTCTCTCTGGCGGCCTGCACCGCCACTGCTCCGGCATTGTTGTAAACACCGATCAGCGGCAGATCACTGGAGAGGGGAACAACGGTCGCTAATGCACGTCCGTAGTCTCCGAGTTTTGTATAGCCGAGACTCGCGTAGAAAGCGGCCTCTGCGTAATGCGGCTCTTTCTTTTGCAGTTTTGAGAAATACTCCGTGGCCTCTTTCCAATTGCCGAGACTCATGTAACCGCGACCGAGCTCGAACGCCGCTTGCGGATAGACCGCGCCACCCAACGAATCTGCGTAATAGCGTAATGCGTTCTTGAGGTAATTCGCGCGTAGTTCCTCGCGCAGCGGCAACTGGACTGCCTTGACGTAAGCTTCAAACGCCTTCTGCGGAATCTTTGTGGCTTCCTGGACGATCTGGTTTTGCGAATAAGGAAGCGCCTTGTCGCGTTGATAGAGAATCTGATACGCAAGCCGGCCGTGAATGTCCTGGAGCGTTGTCAGCGGACCGCCGTAATCGAACTGCCGCGTGGCCCAACCGCCATCCATCACTTCGCCGAGAGTGCGGCCTTCGTTCACTTTGATCACGCGTGACGTGACCTGCACGTAAGCGTCCGGCGCGGTCTTATCGTTGGTTGCGGCAGGCGGCGTTACTGAATAACTCCCGACCACGATCATCGTCGCCTTCGCCTGGCGCGCGAGTTTGATAGCTGTGGCGCGAGAGGGAATTACAGTCTCGGGCAAGCGGAGGCGCTGGTAGGCGAGCTCGCGCTCATCGCTGGTGACGACGATCAAACCGGGCTTGCTGAGCAGTTCGGCGAGGGCGTCGGCGAAGCTTTCTCCGACCCAGTTGTATTCCGCGCGGTTGGACGTGTTTTCGAACGGCAGCACCATCACCACGTCGGCGCTCGGGTTCTGCGCGTGGGCGGGTGAAATCGCCGGCAAAAAAGTAATCGTCAGGAAAAGTGCGCAGATTAGTTTCAAGCTTACAAACCTCATGCAGCGAGTCTAAACCACTAAGACACGCGGAGACAAAGGCAAAGTTGCTTTAAGAATCGCCACAAAAAGGCACAAAAGGCACAAGTGAACTGTTTTGTGCCTAAGGAGCCAGTGCGCTATATTGCTTGAAGAAGGGAGCAAGCATGGCTGACAACACGTTTGACAAAATTTTTAGAGAAGTCAGCACTCTGTCTCCAGACCAGCAGCAACGCCTCATCGAGCTGCTCGCGGAGCGCATCCCTTCAACCCCACAAAAAAAGACGATCGAGCAGATTGCCTCCGAGCAGGGCAAGCGCCCTCTCAAATTCTCTGAGATCCGAGAGCTGGGCTCCTTCTTTCCTGACGACGAAGACGTGGATGATCTTGTTGGCATCATCCGAACGCTGCGTCAGGATAAATCTGCTCGGGATCTTATTGATGGACTCAGTTCTACTTGATACCGACGTTTTATCGTATCTCTTCAAACAAGACACACGCGGTGAAAGCTACAGGCGACACCTTGAAGGAAAGCTTGGCGTTATCTCTTTCATGACAGTTGCCGAGCTTGGTCTTTGGGCGAACATTCGGAGCTGGGGCGCAAATCGGCGCGCAGAGATGTCCGCATTCTTAGAGCCGTATACTGTAATCCATTCTGATTCAGAACTAGCTTACATGTGGGCCGCAATTCGCAGCGAGGTTATGAGATCCGGGCATCACATCGATACGGCCGACTGTTGGATTGCTGCAACGGCTCGGCTTCATAACATCCCGCTACTGACGCACAACAAGAACCATTTCCTGCACGTACCTCATCTCACGACTATTTCAGAATCGTAGCCACAAAAAGGCACAAAAGGCACAAGTGAACAATTTTGTGCCTTATGTGCTTTTTTGTGGCTGGTAATTACTTGAAGAAGTTGCCGGCCATGCGTTGGAGGTCGTCCATGGAGCTGCCGTCTTTGTTCTGATCGAGCATTGAGTTGAGCATGCTCATGACGCCGGGCGAGGTCGCTGCGGCTTGTTGTTCCTGACTCTGGAGCAGGTTCGAGAGACCCGAAGGATCGAGTCCATTCTGCTGTTGCGCCTGGCCCACAGCGCCCATCACGACAGGCGCGAGTGTCTCGAGCAGGCTGCCGGCCGAGCCCTGGTCCATTCCCGTCGCCTGCGCCAGGTTGTTCTCAATCGCGGGTCGTTGACCGCCAAAGACGTGACTCAAAATCCCGGAACCGTTTGCACTCTGCGGGTTTCCTAAATACCCCATCAAGTTATCGAGGATACTGCCGTCATGATCGTTATTGATTGCCTGATGAAGACTCTCCGCACCTTGAGGCGCCGAAGCGTTCCGTGCCAACGCAGTTAGCAGCAACGGCACCGCCACCTGCACGGCATTATTCGCGGTTGCTTCGCTCACGCCGAGCCGCTGTGCAATCGTACGGCTCGCGCCTCCCGCCAACTGTTGCATGATGATCTGTGTTATTGCGTTCATGATTTGCTCCTTAGTCGAAAATTGTAAGCCGGGAGGCGAGGATGGTTGAAAGAAGGGGGGCGGCCGTTGAGGGCCGCCCCGAATTGTTAGGATTTATTTTGTGCGGCTGGTTCCGGTCGAGCCGGTAGTTCCCGTTGTGCCGGTGCCTCCCGCTCCTGCTGCTGCACTTGACGTGCTGGTTGCGCCGCCGGTTTCGCTGCTGCCGGTGGTGCCGGTTGCTCCAGTCGAGCCGGTGTATCCGGTCGTGCCGGTGGACCCGGTAGTTCCGCTGGTTCCCATGCTGCTGCCATATCCGGTCTGCGTGCTGCTCGTACTGCCATACGATTCTGAACCGCCCTGCTTGACCCGCAGTCGATTCTCAACGTTCGAGACGCCACTCACAGACTCAGCAATGTCTTCAGCCCGTCGCTTGTCCGCGCGGCTGTTCACGGTTCCTGTAAGCGTGACTTCGGCGTTCTGCACACTGACCTCAATGTCGGAAGCATCCATATAACCTTCGCTCAGGCGATCGTTGACGTCTTCCTTGATGCGTTCATCTGAGCGGCGATAACCCTTTGGACCTTTGCCGCGGTATTGATCGCGTTGCGCATCCATGCGACGCCTGCGCTCGGCTTCTTCATCGCCGAACCACGAGGCCACTTCGTCAGAAGCGCGATCCCACCAGCCACGATCTCCACCACCCGCGCCGTAGCGGTCGCTC
>DASSEB010000410.1:0-10441 GCA_035696765.1 Pyrinomonadaceae bacterium
CCTACGACACAAGCGGCCGGCTACAGAAGGTGACGAATCCCAACGGCGGACTCACTCAGTACACCTACGACACGTCGCACAGGATGCTGACGATCAAAGATCCGAAGCTTCAGACTTACCTCACCAATCAGTACGACACGAACGGCCGTGTCATCAAGCAGACGATGGCCGACACTGGCTTCTATACGTTTGCCTATACGCTGGGCGCAAATGGCAAGGTGACTCAGACTGATGTCACTGACCCGCGCGGCAACATTCGTCGGGTTACGTTCAACGCCAGTGGCTTCACTCTGAGTGAAACGTCGGCTGTCGGGAAGCCCGAGCAGCAAACGGTAACTTACGAACGAGAAGCTGGGACGAACAAGATCCTCAGCATGACTGATCCTCTCGGGCGCAAGTCTGTTTACACGTATGACGCGAACGGAAACGTTAGCCAGGTGACGCACCTGTTTGGCACGTCTTCCGCGGTGACGACCAACTTCACCTACGAGCCCACTTACAACCAGCTTGCCACCGTCACTGATCCACTGAATCACACCATCACTTACGGGTATGACGTCAATGGAAATGTAACCAGCGTCACTGACGCGCTGACCCACAAATCGACCTTAACCTACAACCAGGCGGGACAGATCCTGACTGTCTCCGACGATTTGCAGAATACTCGCAGGTACGAATACTCAGCCGGCGATCTCGTCAAGATTACCGATCCCGAAGGCTTCATTACGACACGTTTTGCTGATGACGTGGGACGGCTGTTGTCTCTCACGGATCCGCTTGGTCGTGTAATGCGTTACGAGTATGACGCGATGGATCGTCCGACGAAGTCGATCGATCCGCTCGGAGGCATCACCTCGTTCGCCTACGACCCGAACGGCAACCTGCTAACAGTTACTGATCCGCGTAACAACGTCACGACGTTCACATACAACAACATGGACCGCGTGGCGACCCGGAAGGATCCGCTGCTGAAAACGCAGTCGTATGTGTACGACCTTGCCGGCAATCTCACGAAGCTGACGGATCGTCGGGGGAAGGTTACAAACTTCTCTTACGACAATCTCAACCGTCATACCTTCTCGGGGTTTGGCGCGGTTGTTTCAGGCCAGAATACGGTTTACGAAAGCACGGTCACAAACGCTTACGACGGAGCTAGCGGCTTAACCAGTATTGCCGACACGTTGGGCGGCACAATTAGCTTCGGTTACGACAACCTTGCCCGAATTACTTCCGAGACTACGCCGCAAGGTACTGTCACCTACACCTATGACAACGCCGGACGGCGCGCGACCATGACCGTCGGCAGTGAACCAACCGTTAGTTATGTTTATGACGCTGCGAATCGTTTGACCAGCATTACTAAAGGCTCGACGATCGTAGGTTTCAGTTACGATGCAGCCAATCGTTTGACTACGCTTTCTCTCCCCAACAGTGTCACGCTCGACTACACCTATGACAAGAAGTCTCAGGTTACCTCGATTGTTTATAAGAAGAGTGGGTCTGCGCTGGGAGATCTCACTTACACATACGACGCTTCGGGAAGACGCACCAGGGTAGGCGGAAGTTTCGCGCGCCTTGGCTTCCCAGCGGCGGTCGGTTCTCACACTTACAATGCCGCGAATCAGATGACACAGCGCGGCTCAACCACGCTGACTTACGATGCGAATGGAAATCTGACCGGCGATGGAACCAACACGTACAACTGGGATGCTCGCAACCAGTTGAGTTCCATGAGTGGTCCCGGCCTCTCGGCGAGTTTCCTTTACGATGGTATCGGGCGTCGCATCAAGAAGACCGTAAACGGCTCCGCCACTGAATATCTCTACGATGGCGTAAGTACGGTGCAGGAGATCTCCGGTGGCACACCGGTGGCAAACCTTCTCACCGGAGGTTTGGACGCGACCTTCACGAGGACTGACGCAAGCGGCACGCGCACGTTTCTGACCGATGGTCTCGGATCGACGCTCGCGTTGCTCGACGCGAACGGCACCACGCAAACACAGTACACGTACGAACCATTCGGTAAGACTACCGCGAGCGGGACGAGCAGCAACAATTCGCAGTATGCGGGAAGAGAAAATGACGGCACGGGTCTCTATTTCAATCGTGCCCGCTATTACAGCCCCACGCTGCAACGCTTCCTGAGTGAAGATCCGGCCGGGTTCAGCGCCGGCATCAACTTCTTCGCTTACGTCGATAACGACCCGCTCAACTTTACAGATCCATTCGGACTTGATAAGAACGGCTTACTTGACGCGCTCCAACTAGGGCTCGACCTTCTTGGTTTGATCCCTGGGGCAGGCGAACCGTTTGATTTAATAAATGCGGGCATCAGTGCCGCACGCGGCGATTACCTCGGCGCAGGGCTGTCGCTGGCCGCGATGGTACCGATCGCGGGTATGGCCGCAACCGCCGGCAAGGGCGCGAGAAAGGCCATCGTCATCGGCGAAAACATGACGCGTGTTAAGGCCGCAGCCAAAGCCCTGGACGCTACTCATTACAAACCCTGGAAAATCATTCCCTGGGATGAAGCCAAGGCGCTGAGTAGAAACGAAAAGTGGATCCGGAAAAAGATGAGGCAAGGCTGCGAGATTATTGACATTGGCATCGATCCTAGTCGGGCCACGCGCAGTCCGTTCTATGAGATGGAGAGGAGAAATATTGGTAACGCCAATTACCCAACTACACCGGCTTTTTGGCCGCCGGGGATTCCGTAATGGCGGGTGTTAGGAGCAGCGGTGGCTAATATCATCGACCAGTTTTTCGACATCGGCGAGAAAGATTTTCAGTTTTTAGTCGGTGAGTTCGGCTTCAAGAAGAGGGCCAATAAAACTGACGTCGGAGTTTATCGTCTTCCTTACGAAAACGAGACGACGAAAGTCGAAATCGGTTTCGAATGGAGAGAGCAGTACGTGTATGTGCTGCTCGGCCGGCGCGACAGGGAGAAGCCACAGGAAAAAGGCAGGCTGCCGCGCCCTGAGGATGAGCTTGTCGCGTTCAATCTCGAAGATCTGCTGAAGCTCCGCACCGGCAAATACGCCGTCGATCAGGATCGTTTCGGAAAAGCGCTGACGCATAAAGACATCAAAGAGATTCTGAGCACTTACGCGCGCGGACTGCGGGAACACGCGGCCGACGTTCTACAAGGAGACTTCACAATCTTTCCTGAGCTCGAAAAGATTGTCAGGAAACGGATGAAGGACCACGCACTTGGATAAACAGTTCCTCATCTTGCGCGTCGTAATATTTATAATCGAGAGTGCAATGCTCGTGTCGAGCTTTCCTGGCGCTCCCGCCGTCAATGCTGCGTCACAACCACTGGCGACAAAAACCTTTCGCCCCAAACTTCCCACGGGCATTCCGCGCTGGAAGTGGCGCAAGTTAATTCCTCCTGAAAATCCTTTGACACCGGAAAAAGTTGCGCTTGGTGAAGCCCTCTACTTCGATAAGAGGCTGTCAGTCGATGGCACCGTTAGTTGTGCGACGTGCCACGACCCGGCGACGGCCTTCGCCGATCGCAATAGCCTGGCGGTGGGCATCGGTGGAATGGTTGGAACGCGCAACGTTCCGACAACGCTTAACGCAATGTTCAATCAGAATCAGTTCTGGGACGGGCGCGCTCGCTCTTTGGAAGAACAAGCGATGCAGCCGTTACTGAATCCGCTCGAGATGGGGATGCCTGATCGTGAGGCTGTGGTGACGCGCCTGAATCGGATTCCGGAGTATCGCCAATCCTTTCAAGCGGCGTTTGGCGCCCGCGCGATCCTGTTTGAGGATGTGGCCCGCGCGCTGGCTTCGTATGAGCGTACCCTGCTCTCAGCCGATTCTCCTTTCGACCGGTTCATGGCGGGCGATTCGCGAGCTATCACCGAAGGCCAAAAGCGCGGGTGGCAACTATTTCGCGGCAAAGCTAATTGCATTGCGTGTCATACTTTCAGCCGCGAGTCGCCCTTTTTTACAGACAATAAATTCCATAACACTGGCATCGGCGCCGGTTTCAATCTGGAAGAACTCTCAAACGGCCTTCGGTCGAAATCGCCGGACGAGCTTGATAGCAAGCGCCTCGGTGAATTGGCCCATACTGAGAAGTTTACCGATCTGGGCCGCTTTTTGATTACCAGGCAAAAGCCGGACACAGGTGCGTTCAAGACGCCGACCTTGCGCGACATCGAACTTACCGCGCCCTACATGCATAACGCTTCTGAGAAGACGCTGCTCGATGTGATGAAGTTCTACAACGAAGGCGGTGTCAAGAATAGATACCTGGATGAGAAGATCCGGCCGTTGAACCTCAACGACGAAGAGTTAAGCCAGCTCGTCGAATTTATGCGATCTCTGACCAGCGACAGTGTTTTGCGACGAGCACAACAGAGCAGTCCGCAAACACGAACGCCCGTGGTCCTTAGCCTCAACTCGCATCCTTAAATGAGCCGGCCATTCGCGCTGCGGCGAGTTGAACGTTTGATAACCCAAACTCATCCGCCGTCAATTTCCCGTGCCCTGTGGCTTTATCATATCAAGGTCAAGCATCTGTACAGTCTTACCCTCGTTCCCGACGATTTGGTAAACGAGGATCGGTGACGCCGGTTCGCTCGGGATAACTGCGGAAAGCCGCCAGCGTTCCGGATACAGAGCTGCAGCGTCGTTGAGCAAGTTCTCGTGCTCGCCACATGTCCCCTCGGGAAGACAGCGTTGTGTAACGACGATCGATACCGGAATTGAATCCAGCAGCTTCATTACTTCTTCGGTTGTGTGATATTTCAGTTGGTATCTGTCGCCCATGAGGCCCTGCGTCGCCAGCACTTTGCTGGCCCGCACAACATGATGGTCGGGCCGGCGGTCGCGCATCGCAAATTCCGCAGTCAGCATTCCCTCTCCTACAGCGTCCGCACAAACAAGCACCGCCGCATTATGGGCCAGACCGGAAGAGATAACTGCGTCGGCAGCTTTTACGTACGCGCTGGTGTTCTTCAGAGACACACCAAACGTGAAAGCCAGGTGTACAGCGACGACGAGAGACAACGCCGTCATCGCAAGTGCTGTTCGGTTGCGAAAGAAGGAGCGCAGGTAATCGAGTGCGGGCCGCGACAGTAACATCAAGGCCGGCGCGGCGGGTAGGAAATAACGCAGGTAGACACGGTGAATAGCACAGTGAAAGACGAATAGTGCCAGGACCGTTGCCGCAGAAACAACATAGAGCGAGTACAGCTTGCCGCTGCCGTCCTCCGGTCGCCTGTTCCAGTGCATCAACACACTGCCGCATACCGCAAGAACAAACACTACTGGACCAGCCACAACAATCATGTTTCTTGCATTCCCGATAAGCAGCGCCATGAGTGTCGGAGTACGAGTACCCAACTCGGCCGCAGACAACCCAAGATGACGCATCGTGAGATACCACGGGCCGGCGATGATGAGAACAACAAGCGCCGGCAACCAGAAGCTTTTGGACCGCCAAAGGTGATGTTTACCCGTCAAAATCACGCAGAGCGGCGGAACGAGCGCGAGTGCCAGTGCGTTGTATTTCACCAGCAATGCCACCGCTGCACACAGACCAAACAACAAGGCATCTGCGGTCCGTTCCGTTTCGAGATAATGTGCGTAAGCAGCCATCGCAAGCAGCATCGTTACCGCGAGTGGCATCTCGAGCATCACTGCTGATGTGCTCTTTTGCGTGATCGGTAGCAGGACCAGCAGGACTGCGGCTACTGCTGCGCCGGTTGTTCCGAGCGCCGTCCGGCTCACGCGATAGAAGATGAAGGCCCAGGCAGTGGTAAATGCAGCGAGAAGAAACATGATTGACGTTCGATCCGTGCCGAAAGCCAGCATCCACACACCTGACAACAGATGAAACAAAGGTGGCCACAATCCGAATGCTACGCGCGGGTAGTGAATGTAGAAATCCTTGGCGAACGTGACGGGATTACCAGGCAGGCCGCGAGCAATATAATCACGGACCATCACAGCGGTGACATAGTGGCTCGCTTCGTCAGGCTCCGCACCTAATGCCGCAGAATGTGCTCCGGATCGTAGTTGCAGTAACAGCGTCACTAGCAAAATGATCAGAAACACTGCCGCATCGCGGAGAATGAGAAAACGCCGGCTCGAGGTGGCTTGCGGATCCTGCAAGAACATTTTTACGTGGTCCATCCCAGTAGCTGCACGCGGGAGATTATCATAAAGCCGCGGATTTTCGCGGATTGAAACGCTGCTTTAATCTGCGTTTATCGCCTGGTTTCGCTGTGACTTCTTTGATGAAACCATCTCAAAAACGCTGCCGTACTATTCTCGACTAAGCAGATCTCCACAAGCTGGTCCGCAATTTTGAATTCTCTATGCATTTCTGAATTCACAATCGCGTTTTCTGAATTCACAAACAATTTCTTGAAGAGGCTACAATGATTCGAACATTAGTTCTGTTGCTACTGACCGTTTCCACCACCATGGCCCAGGCGACCTTTCACGGCGATGCAGCTCGCACTGGAGTTTATCCGACCGCCGGGCCGCAGCAACTAAATGGAACAAGGTGGACGTTCAAAACTGATGGGCCAATCATTGGCTCGCCATCCATCGCCAATGGCGTGGTGTTCATCGGCAGTACTGACGGAAATCTGTACGCAGTAGACCAGGAAACGGGAAAGCAGAAGTGGAAGTTCAAAACATTCGCCTCGCGACAGGTTACTTCATCACCAACGATCGCCAACGGTCTGGTCTACTTTGGCGCCTTCGATGGAATTCTTTACGCCGTCGACGCGCAAACGGGGACTATGAAATGGACCTTTGTAGCCGAATACGAGCGACGGTTCGAAGGCAAACGACTGCACGGCTATCCGTCTGGCTTCCAAACCATTCCTGATTCATGGGACATCTACACATCTTCGCCGGCAGTCGCGAACGGACGAGTTTATATCGGCAGCGGCGACGGAAATATTTACTGTGTAGATGCTGTCACTGGAATTCTGCAGTGGAAGTTTGCTACCGGTGACATCGTCCATGCCTCTCCGGCGATTGCGAACAATACCGTCTACATCGGTAGCTGGGACAGCTATCTTTACGCGCTTGATGCGGAGACGGGCCAGGAGAAATGGCGTTTCAAAACCGGTGAAGATACATACATCCGTAATCAGCAGGGCTTTCAATCTTCACCGGCGGTTGCCGATGGGACTGTTTATGTCGGTTGTCGAGATGGACATCTTTATGCAGTCGATGCCGCGACGGGCCGTAAACGTTGGGACTATCCGACGAACAAAGGGTGGGTCAATAGTACGCCTGCGATCCGCGGTGGTGTGGTCTACGCCGGAACGTCGGATGGCTACCGGTTCTTCGCGCTTGATGCGAAAACGGGGCGTTTGAAATTCACGCTCGATGCGAAAGGCGCTGTGTTCTCATCGCCTGCGCTTGCTGGCGAGGTGGTTTACGTCGGAGTATCGAATGGGCGATTGCTGGCGGTTGATGTGAAGTCGGGTAAGCTGTTGTGGGATTTTCAGACTGAAGGTTCGAAGCGAGACCCGATGAAGATGCTGAAGCCGGATGGCAGTTTGAACAACGAAGCGATCTACGCACGTTACTTTGGCGATTACCAGGACATGGTGCTTGCGTTCTATCGAGTGTTCTCCGTGGGTGCAGTCTGGTCTTCGCCCGTAGTTGATAAAGGAGTGGTCTATTTTGGCAGTACCGATGGGTTGTTGTATGCCGTTCAGTGAATAAGTGGTTGGTGAGCACCATTTCGATGAGAGTCCTGAACATAATCTGTACCTTAGCATTTGCTGCCACGATTATTGCACTCCCATTCTTACTGGTAAACTGGACCAGGTACCTGAAGCGCCGGCCAATTAATAGATTGGTTGCGGTTCGAACGAGTTTTCCAACCAAGAGTGTAAGTTTCTTCCTCGTCTCCGCTCTTACTGCAGGTGCCGCCGCCATCATGATGACTACCTACGCAAGCCGCGATGTCGTGAATTCCATTCGGAGCTTATCTGGAAATTACGTCGTCTACGTAGACGGACGTCAGATTCGTGACTCCGATAAATTGATTTCCGCGTTGAAAGAGATAGCGCCTTATGCGGCTCATCATTCGCACCCAATAAAAAGAATTCGAGTTGAGATACGTGGTGACGCGACAGACTTAACGCTGGAGTTAGGAAGAGACTCGGACAGGCCGGAAGAGTATTGGGTCTTTTACCCGCGGTTCGGTGTTACCTCGAATAATGAAATCGGAAGAATTACAACGTCCGCACTTGATGAGTATTGATAGATGCTAAGTCAGGTGAGTGTTTCCATCCGGCATTTGATCGTCGGACGTTATCGCGTTCTCTTCAGGGTTAGAGGAAGAACAGTCACCATTCTTCACGTCAGAGGTCCATTCACCGATCCTGAAGACACTGTTTGATCGAGTTGCTTGATTACCGATTTTTCCGGCGCTTACAGACTGCGGAGTGGTACGAAGGGCCAACAACCAATCAATACACTTGCTCAAAGTTAATTGATAGGACGATCTACCTCGCCACATCTTGCACTACTTATACTATCAGCACCTATTTGAGACTTAGTTGAGACACGATTTTTAACCCACCTCTCTTACCTTCCGCATGACCCGCCATCAAAGCACGGTCGCACGCGAATTATGCTTGCTCACCCTTCTGGCGGTTAGTCTCACACTCCGCTCGTGACAAACACTGATCGCGACTCTGCCAATGGCTGGTTCTGAGCGATTTTTGCCGTTTACTGGCCCAGACCGCGACACTCCGGTGCTAGTGGCCCGATGTATTCTCCGGGATCTCTGGTAGCTTCGCGAAAGTCAGAATCGTCTTGCCACCATCTTGATCTTCAAAGCCCAGCCCCCCTTCAAAACCTTCAGGCCCAATCAGAGGTGCGATCCGTTCAGGCTTGGGGATAAGATGCTCAATATGTCTCTCGTCTTTCGTTGATTCGCCACCTAAAACAATTCCGACACTCCCAGCAGCGCTCCCTTTGGGCTCAAAGCTCACTCCAACAAGCGGTAAGTATTCCTCCTCTTCCTGTGCGCCAATCTCTCCGACCACTTCCAATCTTGTGGCGCGAAACTGGTTCCTTTTCGTGAACTCGTCAAGAAAACTCTTCCATCTCTCTCGCTCAATAAAACCTGCCATTTTCTCCTCCTCTCATGCTTATCTGCGTGGCTGTTCAGCCTGCGGGGTGAATTCGTCGAGGGTCGCACGCACCTGTTGCTCTCTTCCGTCGCGCTTGACGGTGAGCGTTACCTCCGACCCTGGAGCGGTGCCGGCGATCATGTTTCGAAACGAGTTTTGATCGTTAACAGCCGTTCCATTGAGCGCAGTGATAATGTCGCCCCTGCGAAGCCCAGCCCGATCAGCAGCACTTCCAGGTTGAACCTGATAAACCACCACTCCAGGCCCCTGATCGACACCCAACTTCGACGCTTCTTCCGAAGGGATTTTGAGCACGGTGATCCCAAGTTGCCCACGCCTTACTTTGCCTGTATTGATCAATTGCTCCATCACGCTGCGGGCCATGTTTGAGGGAATCGCAAATCCCAACCCGATGCTGCCTCCCGACGGTGAAAGGATTTGCGAGTTGATTCCGACCAGCTCGTTGTTGGTACTGACTAAGGCCCCGCCTGAATTACCTTGATTGATTGGTGCGTCAGTCTGCAGAAAATCTTCAAAGCTGCCATTGCTCAGCCCTGTCTGCCGACCCTTCGCGCTGATGATCCCCATGGTAACGGTCTGACCTACACCCAGAGGGTTTCCTATGGCAAGCACTACATCGCCAACTCGAGTGCGATCTGAATCGCCCAGCGCCAACACTGGCAGGCCACTAGCCTCGATTTTTAGTACTGCCAGATCGCTTGGGGGATCGGAGCCGACAACTTTAGCCTCGAGTGTGCGATTGTCATTCAAATCCACCTTGATTCGATCGGCCCCATCAATGACATGATGGTTTGTCAAAACATAACCGTCCTGACCGACGATCACGCCCGAACCTAATCCTTCTTGCCGCCGTTCAGGCGCTTGCTGTGGAATACGGTCGCCGAAGAACTCCCGAAAAAACGGATCGTTCCCAAATGGATATTGCTGCGGCTGTCGAACTCGCATTTGCGAATGAATCGTTACCACCGCCGGCGCCGCTTTGCTCACCACGTCGGCGTAGGACATGGCTGGCCCGGCAGAAGGGCTGGTTGAAGCCGGTGTCCCCGTGCCGGCCGGGTTGTTGACTACCGGGTCCGAAGTTGAAGTTAGGCGAACGGTGCGACCATCCTGCCGATTGCACGCCCACAATAAGCAACTTAGGATTAGCACAGTCAACAAAATCCCGACGCGCGTTCCGTGGTTAGTTATGAACTTCATCGCTCTCATCATTTCTCTTTTCCGATCAGGAGTTGCTGATCACCGGCAACCTTACACCGCGTGCGGTGACATCCGATCAGCAGATCTCACCATGC
>DASSEB010000411.1:0-4348 GCA_035696765.1 Pyrinomonadaceae bacterium
TTGAGGAGTGCGTCGGGAGGAGTTGAAAAAATTTCTAGCGCGGGCTGTGATGAAAACGGTTTTGTGACCACTCATATATGGAAGATCCCCGCTTTGATAGTTCTGAGAAAAATTTAATTGTGGTTTCTGGGGAAGTTCTCCTGTTCAGCGCACCCTGCGCGATTGCGGGAAAGCTTCGCGGCACCAGAAAAGAAGCGAGACTATGGCGGCTGAGCCCAACAACGAACAACTGATCGCCCGGTATTTACTCGGCGAACTCCCTGAGGAGCAGCAGGTCGAAATCGAAGACCGGGCTTTTCAGGACAACGATTACCTCGCGACGATTACGGCAGTCGAGAACGATCTCATCGATGAGTACGTGCGGCACGAGCTCTCTGAAACCGACCGGCGCAAGTTTGAGAATCGTTTTCTCGCGTCTGCTGAGCGACGCAAGCGCGTTGAGTTTGCACGCGCGCTCGCGAATGTAGCTTCCGAAGCGACCGTCGCCGAGAGGCCGAGCACTGCTGTATCTTGGCGCGACTCGCTCGACGCATTTGTTCGCAGTCTCAATCCATTCGGAAAGTTGGCGCTCGCCGCGCTCACGTTGCTGGTAATCGCCAGTGGCGCATGGTTGTTGATCGAAACATTGCGGTTGCGCTCTGAGCTCACGCGTCTTCAAGCACAGAACCAGTCACGACAGGGACTGGAGCAGCAAATCGAAGCCGAGCGCAAACGTAATGAAGAATTGGCCGCGAGACTCAATCAGGAGAAGCAACAGCGGGAGCAAAGCGACGAGTCGTTGCGCCAGTTGAGTGAAACGGCACAGACAGCGACTCCGGCGCCGCGCCCCATCATTGCGTCGTTGACGCTGCTGCCTGGAATCTCGCGTGGCGGCGGTGAAAAGCCGAGTTTGGCCCTCGCGGGAAACGCGCGCCTCGTACGACTCCAGATCGGCATCGATGCAGAAGAGACGTACAAAACCTTCGCTGTTGAATTGCGGACCACGGCAGGACGGCAAGTCTGGACGAAGGAAAATCTAAAAGCCGGTAGCCGCCGCGGAGCACGCTCCGTCGGTCTCACTTTGCCTGCCACTGCTCTCAAGCCCGGCGAGTATGAGCTCAAGCTGAGTGGTGTGAAGGACGGAGGCGGAACTGAAGAGGTCGGCTACTACTATTTCAACGTGAAGAAGTGAGGCCACTGATGAACACGGATTTTAAGACGGATTTTATTAAGGTATTGCTGGTTGCGCTTTTGCTTCTGGCCGCGCCACTGTCGGCAGCTTCTGTGCAGCAGCGAGTAAACCAGGAACTGGATGAGCGCCTGCTTTATCTGCTGAGTCAAAAGCAAACGCCTTCGGTTGAAGTGATTCAACAACTACTCGATCAGGGTGCGCGTGTGAATCAACTGGTTACGTACAAGACTCCGTTAATGCACGCGGCCAGTGAGGGACACGTCGAGATCGTGAAACTGCTGCTTGCAAAAGGCGCCGAGGTAAATGCGCAAACTGACGAAGGCACGGCGTTGATACAGGCGGTCGGCGGAGGTCACGCGGAGATAGTCAGGCTGTTGCTGGACGCCGGAGCTGACCTAAACGCGAAGCACCGTCTTGGGTACACAGCCTTGATCAGGTCTGCGGGTCGAAGCCTTCCCGAAATGAATCCGCCGCGAGGCGCGCCGCTTCCGGTGCCCGCCTCTGAAATCATGAGCCTGTTGTTGGCACGCGGCGCTGATGTAAACGTGGCGGGACGAGACGGAGAAACGGCGTTGATGGAGGCAAATACGCCGGCGAAGATTAAGCTGTTGGTTGAGCATGGCGCACAGTTGAATGCCACAGACGCAGAGGGTGCGACGGCTCTGATCCGTGCGGCGGATCGCGGCGATGCGGAAGTGGTTCAGGCGCTGCTGCAAGCGGGCGCCGACACTATGATTCGCGATGCGAAAGGTGCGACTGCGTTGATGCGCGCTCTCGAAGAGGTGCCGAGTTACCGGGTCGCCGGATCCGAGCAATTACCCAAGGGCCGCCTCGACGCTGCACGACTTTTAGTGACGGCCAACATCGGCGATGTCAATGCTCAGAATAAAAATGGAGTGACGTTGCTGATGCAAGCGGCGAATCTGGGTGAGACAGAGATCGTGAAGTTGTTGTTGGCGCGAGGCGCTGACGTGAATCGTACCGATGTGTTTGGCAACACGGCGGCCGTGTTTGCGTACGAGAAGGATCAAGCGGCAATTCAGGAACTGTTGAAGAAGGCTACTCCGTCACGACAAACGCTGAATGGTTGTTTGCGTGCGGCAGTCGAGAAAAAAGACGCGGCCAAAGTAAAGGAGCTTCTCGCGGCGGGTGCCGATGCGAATTACGAATATGCGTATGGCTACGATCACCCGACCATCAAGTCGACTGTGCTGATCCTTGCAGCAAAGAAGGCAGACCCGGGAATCGTGGAGATGCTTCTCAATGCGGGCGCAAATCCCAACGCCGAAGGTTTAGTCTACGGAAGCGAGCATGGTCTGAAGTACGGCACCGCGCTCGATGCGACGAACAACGTCGAAGTGCTCAATCTTCTCCGAAAAAGCGCGGCCAAACCGTAAAAGCACGATCGATGAGCTTGTAATCCATCATGTGCTTTTTGTGCTTTTTTGTGGCTCAACTTCTTCTGTGCTTCTTTGTGGCTAAATTTCGTTGAACGTAAGGATGGATCGGTGTTGAGTGGCGGGTTGTGGCGGGTTGCCGGGCCTGAGTGAGAGCAGCGTCTTCATTCCAGCTTCACTCGCCGCATCGAGTTCGGCGACGACGTCCGAGATGAAGAGGCTCTCGTGTGGAGTCACCTGCAACGCTAAGGCGATGCGGCGATAGCTTTCAGCTTCACCCTTCTTCCCGACATTCGTATCAAAGTAATTATCTATGAACCGCGTGAGATCGCCGGCGTCCGTATGCGCGAAGAGAAGTTGCTGGGCCAGTACACTGCCCGACGAAAAGATGTTGATACTTAAACCTGCGGCATGCCAACGCGCAAACGCGGGCGCGACATCGGCAAACATCTGAGACTTTAACCATCCCTCGAGATAACCCTGCCGCCAAATCTTTCCCTGAAGCGACTTCAATCCTGTCGACTTGCGATCCTGCGCGATCAGCCACTCGACGTAAGTCTCGATTGAATCAGGCGGACTACGGTCCTCGCTAACGTCCCGTGCGTGTTCCTCGCGCAATAACGCAACGTCTGCACGCACTTCATCCGATTCGAAATTGTTCGCCAGAAACTCTCGTGCGTGATCGCGCGCGTACGAGAAGAGCACGTCGTGAACAAAGGCGATTGGAGTTGTAGTCCCTTCGATGTCGAGCAGGATCGCGCGAACAGCACTCATAGCGTCCCTGCTGGTGTGCCAGCGAGATGTGATAGTCCAAAGCAGACCGGAACGAAGCCTTCGTCAACGCGACTCTCACTGTAGTGTGGAGTCCAACCAGCCGTGTCTTGAAACAGACGGATCGCTCTGATGCGACGATCCGTGCAGAGATTGAACCAGTGCAAGGTGCCGCGCGGCACGCGAATCAGATCGCCCGCTTCGACTTCGATCGCGAGCACTGCTCCGGTCGTTGAGTGAATGTGAAATAGTCCGTGGCCAGCGATGATGAATCTCACTTCGTCTTCGTCATGCCAGTGCTCCCGGTTGAACTTCGCCAGCATTGCGTCGAGGCCTGGTGTTTCGGGAGTGACATCCATCACGTCGGCGGTGACGTATCCACCGCGAGCCTTCAACTGTTCAATCTCGCGAGAATACGCGCGCAGGATCTCATCGGCGGGAGCATCTTCGGCGACCGGATGAGCGGGCAGCCAACGTTCGTAGTCGATACCGTGACTCGCCAGGCCGGCGGTGATTTCTTCCTCGGTCCTTAGCGTCCTGTCTTCATTGAGAATCGTTACTAAAGCCATTTGTACTTCACCTCAACTGTGTCTCCCGACAATAAGAGACGTGCGTCCCATTGTTTCGAGCAGGAACTCGAGAATCTCGATATGTCGCCTCGCCTGGGCCAAAGTGTCTCCCCAGGAATAAAGACCGTGACGCCGCAGTAGAAACCCGTGCGCCGCTTTGTCCTCGTTGAGAGTTTTACCGACGAGCTCGGCGAGCGCCGGCATGTCCTGAGAGTTGTCGATGATCGGCAGCCATTCGGAGTGTTCGTGCGTGCGCACGCCCTGCAACCCTTTCAACATCTCGTAACCTTCGATCGTCACGCCGCCCTCAGACGCATGAAGATCCGAAGCGATGGTGTTCCAGACTGAATGAGTGTGTAACACCGCGCCCGCGCCGCACTCCTTCACCACCCGAATATGCAGCAGGCTCTCGTCTGACGGTTTGCCGCCATGTTCACTTA
>DASSEB010000412.1:0-7254 GCA_035696765.1 Pyrinomonadaceae bacterium
CGACGAACTGCTGAGGCAATAGCTCCTCGACGACCTCTTGCAGCATGTCGCCATCGACACCACCTTGCTTTGCGCGCATGTATCGCCTCAGGACTTCCACGTCTTCTTCGACATTGGCATGGACAGTAGCCGTCGACATCATCGAGTGTTGCGGGTAGAAGACGAACGTCTCGTTTCTCTCTTGATCCGATAGCCCGTAAGGAAATGATTTGACGTTGGAGCCATACAAATCCGTGTTGATTCTTAAAGCATCGAAGAGTGGACCAAGAGGTTCAAAGGCATAGACGCGGGCGTCATCGCATTGCTGTTTTACGAATAACGAGAAGAGACCGATGTTGGCCCCGACGTCGAATACACACGCACCCTGCTGAAGTTGGATGTCGTGCTTGAAGTAGGTCTGCTCTTCAAAGATGTCCTCGTATTGGTAGTCCGTCTCCTTTTCGTTTTGGTGCACAACCGCCATCCCGTTCGGTAACCGGTAACGAGTGCGGCCATCGATCATTGGTGCGTACTCCGGATGCGGCACTACATAACCGACCAGGCGCTTTTCGCCCGGCGTATCTTCCCGAGCTACGACCACCGCTTCTCGCACCGCGGCGTGCTCTCTGAGCACGGCTTCGATCTCACCCGGTTCGACACGGAAGCCACGCACTTTCACCTGGTCGTCCACGCGACCGAGGAATTCGATGTTCCCGTCGGGCAGATAACGAGCGAGATCGCCAGTTCGGTAGAGGCGACCACCAGTTTGATTGGTGAACGGATCAGGCACGAAGCGGAGCGCGGTCTCTGCCGCGTGATTCAGATAACCGCGGGCCACCCCACTTCCGCCAATGTACAACTCGCCGGCCACGCCTATCGCGACCGGTTCGGTTCGTTTATCGAGAAGGTAAATTGACGTATTTGCGAGCGGTCTGCCGAGCGTTACGGTTGCTCCAAAAGTCTTGTGCGGATCCTTCTCTCTGGTCCAGGTCAGCACTCCGACAGTAGTCTCCGTTGGTCCATAGTGATTTACGATTCGGCACTGCGGCGCTAAAGCAGCAACCTTGTCCATCAGTTCCCACGCACAAGCCTCTCCTCCCAGCACGAGGCATCGGCGGGGCAAGACCTCGCCGTTTCGCGCCACGGCCAGCAACGCGCCCAGGTGCGAAGGAACAATTTTCAATGCGTCAATCGGATGAGCTTGCATGTAGTGGGCCAACGCCTCCGCATCGGATGCTCGCTCTTGTGTGATCAAGTGCAGCGTCCCGCCGCCGCACAACGCCGAGTAGATCGCAGTGTTGCCTAAGTCGGCTGCGAAAGTGGACACCGTCGCAAAGGTGAAACCGGCAGGCAGTTCAAGCTTCTCCAGGATAGCGCTGATGTAGTTACAGAGATGTCGATGCTCGACTACAACTGCTTTTGGTTTTCCAGTAGAGCCGGATGTATAAATCGTATAAACCGCATTCGCTACGTCTGCCGTATCGGACAGGTTTTCTTCACTTTGGCCCGCTATCACTTCCCATTGAGAATCGAGGCAAAGGTATTCAGCACTGTGCGGCGGCATTGCCTGGACGAGATGCTGTTGAGTTAAAAGGAAGCTGAGCCCGGAATCTTCGAGCATGAACGAGAGCCGCGAGAGCGGCAGCCCGGGATCGAGCGGCAGGTAAGCGCCGCCCGCCTTCAGCACCCCCAACAATCCCACCACCATCTCGATCGAGCGCTCGAGGCAGAGTCCCACGAGCACCTCTGGTCCAACTCCTTTGCCGCGCAGGTAGTGGGCCAACTGATTGGCTCGTTGATTGAGCTCTCGGTAAGTGAGTGTCTGGTCTTCAAAGCAAAGCGCGATCGCATTTGGTATTCGTTTCGCGTGAGCTTCGAAAAGCTGATGAATGCAGCGCACAGGATAAGCAGCCGCCGTGTCGTTCCACTCTCGCAAGATTTGCTCGCGTTCGTGGGCGCTGCATAGATCAAATTCCTCGATTCTGAGTTCCGGGTGGCCGGTTATATTCGCGAGCAGTGTGCGATATTGCTGGGCCAGGCATCGCGCCGATGATTCGGCAACCGAAGCCGAATCGTATTGCAGCTCACCTCGTATTTCATCGTTGTGTTGAAAGCAGGAGAGTTTGAGCTGAAATCGATCGTAACAAGCGTGGAGCTTCAGTAATTCAAAGGTGACGCCGGCGGGGTGCTTTGCTTCAGGCCACGTTTCAAACTCGTAGCAGACAGGGACGTTTGGTCCATGCGTGCGCCTCCGACTATCTCCGTCCCATGAATAAAACTCCTGCCATTCAGAAGCCGCACGTAAACTTTCAGCAGCCTTGCGCACAACCTCTTCAAAGTGGAGGTCCTCCGAAAATCGGCAAGTGATTGGTAGAAAGCGGGCGTAGAGTCCGAACGCGCCTTGCAGCTCCTCACAGTTTCGACCGTCACACGCGACACCGAGCGCAAACTGAGGCTGCCTACTCACTCGCCACAGCAGGATCTGCCAACCAGCAAACAGCAAGGTGTCAACTGAAACGCCCCAGCCGGCGGCTAACTCCTCGAGTTTTCCTGTCACTTCGGACGCCAACACTAGTGAGACGCTTTGTGGCGTAAACGATGAAGCCACCCGTTGTCGTAGTTCCGGCGAATACTTAAACAAGTTCGCATCGCTCAATGACCGGTCACGCCAGTAGTCTCTGCCAACTCGCGTCTCTTCTGATTCGAGCAGTTCATTTAACCATTCCGATATGTCCACGTACTGCTGTGACTCGCCGCCCGGATCTTCACCGCACATCGACGCCTCGTAACCGGCAGTGATCTCGGCAAAGAGGTTCTTGAGAGTTTTCGCGTCGGCGCAGAGCGCGGGCAAGCTCACGAGCAACCAGTGCTTTTCGGATGCGAGTGTTAACAGCGAAGCTCGAGCGACTGGCCCGCTTTCCAGATCGATACGCTCATGAAGTGCCTGGACCAGCGAATCAATTTCTTGTTGGTCCGGCGGTAAATCGCGCAGATCACATTCCTCGATTTCAGAAAATTGATTTTCAGCAATCACTTGAAGCGGGACCGTCATCCCGGCGAATAACTGAAACGTAGTGCGCAAAATCTCGTGTCGCGCGATGAGGTCACGCCAGACACTGCGAAGCGTTGCCTCATGGAGTGGGCCTTCGATCAGCACAGCGCAGTAGGCGCGGTAAGCTGCGCTGCCATCGCTCCCCTGCATCAGCCATAAGTGCTTTTGCTGTGGCGAGGTTCTAAAACCTTCTGCGATCTTGTCCTGCATTTCAAATACCTCTAACTGTTAAGAGCGCAACTGTTTCGATCTAAAGGTTCTGACATGCCTACGACAATTTTCCTTTCCCCCGTAAAAGCAGCGCGACCGTGAGCAGTGAGCATGTTGTCGAGCATCAGAACGTCGTGCTTCTGCCAGGGGAACGTGACGGTGTGTTGCCGGTAAGCTTCACGCACTTCATCGAGCACCGCCGCTTCAATCGGCGACCCATCGCCGTAATAAGTATTGAAGGGGAGATCCTCTTCGCTGAACTCACTGAGTAAGGCGTCGCGGATCGCAGGCTCTAAAGTAGACACGTGAAAGAACGCTGCATGATTGAACCAGACCAGCTCGCCCGTCGCCGGATGGTTGACTATCGCAGGGCGGACCTGGCGCGTGCGCAGGTGATCGTCGTCCCTCCATTCGACGCTGATACCCGACAGCCGGCAAAACTCTGAAACTGCGGCCTTCGACGTCGTCTGAAAAACCGCCGGCCAGGAGAGACCCAGACCGTTACCGAAATTGCGCACATACATGACTTGCTTTCGCTCAAAGCGCTCACGAATTTTGGGATCGATAGATTTGAGCACTCGACGAACATCCGCTATCGGCGTTTCGCCTCCCTGCTCCGGGGGCAGGACGCAAAAGAAAAAGATTTTCAGCGGCCACGAGTAAGAGTATGAGTTTTCGTTGTGCAGAAAGATTCGATGTTCAGGCGGGTAGTCAGTGGAAGTGTAGATGTTACCGCTCACCTTCGTGCGGGGAGAAGAACCATCGTTGTACTCGAGCAGACTGCCAGACACACTCGTGATGAACTGCTCAAAGCCTTCGAGACCCCCAACCTGAAATCGCCGGAACAACATGGCGCCATGCTCTCTCAGACGCTCGTCGATGAAATCATGATGTTGTGCCGCCCAGTGGACCAACTGAACTCCTTCAACGGCCGGTTCGATAACAAGGGGTCCGCTCTGATCCGCTGTCAGGTAACCAGTCGTGACGGGGCCCGCGTTCGACACGCTGACCGGGCGTCTTTTCACTTTTAGGAAAGACGTGGGTTTGGGTTTTACCGCTTCAGGCACACTCATGAAAGGACCTCATGCTCCAGAACGCGAGCCATACTTGGACACGGTCAGTACCGTAACGCGGTAGCGCCGGTGCGCCTTGAGCATGCGATACTCTTGGATACTGATGGACCACGGCGCACCCGACGCTACTGCGTTATGGTACTGACCGTGTCCAACAATGATTTGTGGATCTAGAAGATCTCTTTACAACCAAAGAGCCGTTCTGAGGTTATGCCACGCTTGCGGCATTCCGCGACGAGTCTGTTCGACTCGACGATGGGACGCGATTCTTCAGTGTAATGAATTGAGGTCAGGTAACTTAACCAGGGCTCCTGGCCCATGGCATAGACATACACGCTGCGAGGACGAAAATGATCGACTATGCTTATGGCCTTTTCGTAATTTGAACCATCAAACCTTCGCGATTGGTCCATCTTCCGAGTGATCGGCGTAGTCAGCAGCGGACCATAGAGCCAGGTTAACGGCCCGCCCTCACATTCCATTCCAAGAAAGAGCACGTCAATATCGCCGAACAGTTTATGGAGGTGTTCGTAAAGCTTCGGTTCAATGTTGTTCGAATCCGCCGCGCAAATGATCGACTTGTCCCTCACGCGCACCAGATAAGCGAGTTTGGTAGTGATGTTCAGGTCGCCATGTTCGCCCATAAACGGCAGGCCCACGATCGAGCCGTCATCAAACTCGATGGAATCGAGCTCAGCAAGTTCACGAACATTGCGGAATCCTACGTTCTCGAGGGCAAGTTTGAGCGATGGGTCCGCCAGCATGCCGCCGTTGCTGCGCGGAACAATCAGGTTCTTGATCCGAGGCCGCAACTGCAGCAGTGTTTCAAGCATGCAATGATCCTGATGGCCGTGGGTGATCACGACGTAATCGATGACATCGGGAAGATCCGCAAAGGTATAGCGGTCGGAAGCCTCCTTGAAGGAGTAGCTGATTACGGGATCTGTGAGAATCGTAGTGGCGGCTGACTCGATCAGAATACAGGCGTGCCCAAAGTATCTGATCCTCGTCTCCTCGAGTTGATGACGACTACTTGCAGGGGAAGCTTCTTCCGTAAACAACGAGGAAAATAGCGCTTCATCTCTTTCCCGCACTTCGAGAGTTTCCCTGATATCCGCGTAAGGCCGCGGCGACGACTTCATCGTGAACAGTTCATCGAGTCTTGGATCGGCAAATGGGACGTGCAAATCCCATTGGTGGTCGCCGCCTAAATTCGGGGTGCTGAAAATGAAAGGCCGGTTGTCACTATTCGTCAGCGAAAATGCCAGCGACTGCTTTGATTGATCGTAAAAAGGACTTCGATAGAGCAAGCCTTCAATGAAGCGGATCGACGCGCGATTGTTCAAGTCGTAAACCAACTCCACGTAGCCGCGCAGAATCTCCGGGATCTTACTGTAGAAGGGTTCAAGCGAAAGCCCGTTGGCTTCAGTCAAGAGCAGTTTGTTCAGCACCTGTACAGCATCGGCAAATTTCATTGAGAGGGCGCTTTCATCCCTGGTCCTTTCGTACAGCGCCTTGATGTCTTTGACCTTGCCGGCATCATAGTTAATAAATGGACCACCGAGCATGTCGGGATTCTTTAGCGCTGCTACGTGAATGTCCGGTGAGGCGATGAAGGATTGCATGACCTTCAAGTGCTGGTTCGCAATGTACATCGGAGCGGTGGCCGGTGAGATCAAGTATGTCCACGCGTACCACTGATTGAATAGCGGCTCCACCTGCACGTTCTGCCTGAGATAAACCTTGCGGTTACTCATTGCTGCTCCCCAAATGGAAAATCCTTTCGTGCTTCTTGTGCTTTTTCATGGTTCAAGAAACCTCTCCTTTTGCCGTCAGCGCGTTTACGGCCCTCCGTTTCGTTTGCTTGAGTTTCTGCAGGCGCAACTCTTTTACTTCGGCTTCTTCGCGCTGCTTCCGCAGGCGCTCGGCCTCTCCCAGGATCTGATCGATCTCACCCAGACTTCGATCAGATCTTTCGACGAAGAGGTTTAGGACCGTCTCCAGCATTGTTAACATCCGGCGAATGGTTGGGCGTTCGAAGCGGAAGGAGTCGTACATGATTCCGAGAGTCATGCGCTTGCCCGCTATCACCACGACGGTGAGCGGATAAGTCGTCACACCCTCAGTCCCGAAATCATGGGCCGCAAGACTTCGCTCTGCGCCGTTGGAAAATGAACTGTCGAGGGCCCAGCGGCCATCACCCTTTTGAACAAAGTCTTCGAGCGGATAATTATCAAACACCAGAATGCTCTCAAACAGCGGCATACCACGCGGCACTTCACTCCAGCTTTGCACTTCCACCAACGGGCTGTACTCATACTGTCTCATCTCGGCCTGCTGCTCCTGTATCTTCCGCAGCCACTCCATGACGTGGTCTTCCGGCGCCACCGATACCCGCACTGGCAGTGTGTTAATGAATGGTCCAACGATCTCTTCAACTCCGGTCAACTCCGCGGGCCGTCCTGAGACCGTAGCTCCAAAAACTATGTCTCGCTCTCCACTTTGGCGGCTCAGCAGTAACGCCCACGCTCCCTGGACCACCGTGTTGAGCGTTAACTGATGCTCGCGGGCAAGCTGCCGCAAGGAGTTAGTGCTCTTATCCGAGAGGAAAGCTAACTCATCGGCGCGACCTATTTCTTCGCTGCTCGCTCTAACGTCGACGCGGTCATCGCCGAGCGGAGTAGTCTTCTTGAAACCTCTCAACGTGCTTCGCCAGAACGCTTCCGCCCGAGAAGTATCCTGTCGCTGCAACCAGGCAACATAGTCGCTGTAAGGGCGTGCCTGTTGGAGCTGCGGCCGCTCGCCCTTGCGTAAGGCTTCGTAATAAATGAAGAACTCCTTCAGCACGATGGGCCAGCTCCAGCCGTCCAGCAACAGGTGATGCGCACCCCAACAGAAGCGATAGACATCATCGGCCACACGGATCAAAGCCACGCGCAT
>DASSEB010000413.1:0-8567 GCA_035696765.1 Pyrinomonadaceae bacterium
GAATGGCGATCCGTGCGACAAGTGCGAAGACGATTCCCGGATACGTGATCACGTTCGGAAGAATCATGTGCTCGGCATCGATGAACACAAGCGCCAGCAATGCGGAGGCGAAGACAAGATCGAAGGGCAGTGCAGCGCTCAACCCGTCATGCCAAGCGACGCCGGCAAACAGTGCTGCCGTCAACAACTCGACGGCGGGATAACGAAACGAGATGTGTGCTTTGCAACTCCGGCACTTTGCGCCGAGCGCGGCGTAACTAACGACGGGAATGTTGTCGTAGAAAGCGATGACCGCGCCGCAGGAAGGACAACGCGAGTTTGGAAAGACGATCGACTCTTCGAGGGGGACTCGATGAATTACGACGTTGAGGAAACTTCCGATGACCGCGCCAAACACTCCCGCGATCACGTAACCAACAACAGGGGGAACCAAATCGATCATCTTAATCCGTTTTTATCCGTGTTATCCGCGGTCTGTTTTTCCCAAAGCATCAGATGCTTCAGGAACGCGTGATGCGCGGCGAAGCTCGCGATCGTGAAGCCTGCGAAGCCGTCTCGTAAGCCGCCTTTCAAAATCAAGCTCCTGATAAATGCTGCTGGTCCGGCTGTGGCCACGCCTAACACCGACGTGCGCCGTCCTTCTTCAAACATCTGCCGCGCTGCGAGCGGCGCGTAACGCTCGCCAATCATTCGATGATGGTGCGCCGCGTCCTGCGACGTGTAATGCAGCAGATCCCCGGCGAGGTTTTCAACGCGCGCTCCGGGAGCCATCGTCACCGACTCGTGGATGTGTCGTTGTTTCCAGTGGCCCATGCTCTTCTTGAAGAGTCGCAACTGTCGATCGGGATACCAGCCGCCGCCGCGGATCCAACGTTGCTGATAGTAAGTGCGGCGCGCGATCTCATAACCGTCGGCGAGATTAGTTTTTTGACGTAGTGAGTCGATCGATCTTTTAAGCTCATCCGACACCCGCTCATCAGCATCGAGACTGAAGATCCATTCGTGCTTTGCCTGTTCAACTGCAAACTGCTTCTGCGCGCCAAAGCCCGGCCAGGCGTTGGTTATTACTCGCGCGCCACATGACTCGGCGATGGTGCGGGTGGCGTCCGTCGAATTCGAGTCTATCACTATCACCTCGTCGGCCCATGCAACCGATTCGCAGGCGGCCCTGATATTTGATTCTTCGTTGAGGGTGATGATAGTGGCGGAGATCTTCATCGAGTAATAATAAAGCCGCAGATTATCCGTGAAAATCTGCGGCCCTTAATGCACCTGAACCGAGCGTTACGGAAGCAGGGGCGCGTCGACAACCACGTTGTTGGCCCGCAACGTCGTCGATGTCGCACGCTGCAAGTCCGCGAGCGCCTTGTTGTAGTCCGTCTCGGCCCTCAACTCCGACGCGCGAGCGTTCGCGAGGGCATTCTCACGTTGGAACAGCAGGAACGTCGTCGAACGTCCCACCTGGTACAACCGCTGCTCGCCTTCGAGCTGCATCTCCGCGTTCGTCCGCGCTTCACGCGCCGAGAGAACTCGCTGCCGCGCCGACTCAACCGCCTGCGCGGAATTGCGAACATCGACTTCGATGATCTGCTCCTGCGAACGCGTCGACGCCATCAACTGCTCTTTCTGAATCCGAGCACCCGCGAGGTTTGCTTCCGCCGTCTTGTTCTTCCATGGAAACTGAAGCGCCACGCCCACTGTGATGTTGCGCGTGTCGCCGCTGATCAGGTTTCGCAGGTCGCGTCCGTAGCCGCCGATGAGCGTGGGATTTGGACCGCTACCAGTCGTCGTCACGAGCGGTGTAGTCGCCACCGGAAGGCCCAGCGCGATCTGAGTCTGGCGAATCTGCTCGAGCAAAAACGCGTTTGGATTGAGCAGCGGATCGCCCGTGATTAGCGGTACCTGAGTGCCCGGCGTCACAACGGTCCCAACGTTCTTACCAGCGAGACCGGTCAACGCCACTGTTCCGACTAAATCGAGCTGCGGCTTCGTCTGGTTCTTGAAGAACTGGACATCGATGTCGTTGATGTCGTTCTGCAAACGCAGGCGCCGCAACTCAGGACGATTGTCGCGCGCCGCTTTCAGAGCGTCGGGGAGATTCACCGGAGTCGTATCAAACTTCGGCGTGTCTGTCGGCGTGAGCTGCGCAGACCACTCAGGACTGTTTGGGTCCTTGAAGATCAAAACCTTCAGATTGTTCTCTGAAATCGCGACTGCCTGAATCGCGGAGTACACGGCTGTCTCGCGGTTCGCGAGTTCGGTTTGCACTTCAGCTCTTTCAAGCGGAGCTTTGGCGCCGGCTGCGATCTGCGCCTCGACGTTTCTGAGACTCTCGCGCGAGAGATTCAAGTTAGCGAGTTGGTTCTGCTGGTCGCGCAGTGCAAACACCAGTTCCCAGTACGCTTGCTGCACCCTCGTGATCACGTCGATCGTGCGCTGGCGAAAGTCTGCGTCTGACTGGTCCAGGCGTTTCCGCTGAATGCGGATCTGACGGCGGTTGTTGTCGATTGAACGATCGCGCAGCAGCGGCTGTGTGAACGTCAACGACAGGTTCGACGAATAGAACGGGTTCAACAAGCTGAAACTGTTACTCGTATTCGTGTGCGAGTTTTGAAACTGAAGGAAATAGTTTCCACCGCCCCTGCCAAACTGTTTCTGTACGGACGGACTCCACGAATATGTTGTTGTGCTGGTCACGGAACCGCCGCCCAGCGAGCTCTGCTGTGGCGAGATGCGTTTGTCGTATTGCGGCGTGATGGCGAAGACCGGATCGAAGATGCCTTCGAGCGCGCGCAACTGTGTCTCGGCAAAGCGAACATCGTCACGAGCGACTTCGATGTCGTTGTTGTTTTCGAGTGCGCGCTTGATGGCATCGTTCAACGACAGCGGCACCGATTCACTCCCCACACCGAGACGCGAAAGACTCGGCAGTGGCGGCAGTGGCTTCGCCTGGAACTGCGGAATCACCGGTTCGCGCAAAGGCTCGTTTGCTCCAGCCGGCTGGTTCGATCCGCCGGGCACGGTTCCTGCGGCCGGTGTCGGCGCAGGCACTCCTGTTGTGCGAGGCGGAACAATGGTTCCCGGCGGCTGGGTCGGCGGAGTTGTTTGCTGCGTTCCCGGAGGGGCCGTGGGGTTCTGTGTCGGCGTTGTCGTTCCGGGAATCGGGTCCTGGCCTGGCGGTCGTGTTGGATCACCGGGGGCCGGAGTCGGTCGCGGCGTTGATTGCGGCGTTTGCGCCAGTGCGGCGCTCGTTCCGGCGAATACGAGCAATGCCAGGACGACCGGCCTAATCGAAGTACGAGATATCAAATTAAACATCAGACGAAGAGCTCCTTAAACGTGTTTCCTTCCAGTTCGAACTGCTACGGCAAGGAAGAGTCGGAAGACATTCTGGCAAACGAGAGTCCGCCGCATCAAGCCTTTACTACGCTACGTTCCAAAATGCAGTTTCAAAAAGTTCTGCAAAACGCTCGCTTGACACACCGAAATACGCCGCATAATCTTGCCTTTCTCGTGTAGAGACACTTCGGGGCTGCTCCAGGTTACAAAGGCGACTACGCCCGGGCGGAATTCTGTCCCAAATCTGCGACCCGGATTGTCCCACAATCGAGACGAAACTCAATTCAAGTTGGAGGATTTCAACAATGGCGGTGAAGGTTGGTATCAATGGATTCGGTCGCATCGGACGCAACATCTATCGCACTTCTATCGGTGATCCTGACATCGACTTTGTAGCCGTCAACGATCTGACCGACACACGAACGCTTGCGCACCTGCTGAAGTACGACTCGGTGCTTGGCAATCTGGAGCATGAGATCGCTTCGACTGAAAACGGAATACGCGTCGGGAACGACGAGTTTCGTGTGTTTTCACAACGCGATCCGGCGGCGATCGATTGGGAGTCCGTCGGTGCGGAGATCGTCATTGAATCAACCGGACTGTTCACGAAAGCCGAAGACGCGAAGAAGCACCTCCACGGCAGCGTAAAGAAGGTCATCATTTCGGCGCCAGCAAAGAATGAGGACATCACGATCGTGCTGGGCGTGAACGAGGAGAAGTACGATCCGGCTGCGCACAACATCATCTCCAACGCTTCCTGCACGACGAATTGCCTCGCGCCGGTGGCGAAAGTGGTCCATGAGAAGTTTGGCATTCGTTCGGCGCAGATGACGACGATCCATTCCTACACCAACGATCAGCAGCTACTCGATCTACCGCACAAAGATCTGCGGCGCGCGCGAGCGGCGGCGCTGTCGATGATTCCGACCTCGACTGGCGCGGCGAAAGCTGTCGCCCTCGTGCTGCCGGAGTTGAAAGGAAAGTTTGACGGGATTTCGGTGCGTGTACCCACACCCAATGTTTCGCTCGTCGACGTGGTGATGGATCTGGAGACGGAGACGACGGCTGAAGACGTGAATCGTGCGTTCAAGGATGCGGCTAACGAGGAGCTGCGGGGCATTCTCGACTTCTCTGAAGAGCCGCTTGTTTCGGTTGATTACAAACGCAACTCGAACTCTTCGATCGTTGATGCAGAGTACACGAAGGTGATTGGCGGTCGGATGTTGAAGGTGTTGTCGTGGTACGACAACGAGTGGGGCTATTCGTGTCGCGTGCGCGATTTGATCAAGTACATCGCAAGCAAGGGCCTTTAAGCCTTTCCTTATTATCGGGTTTCTCTTTTGGTGCTTTTTGTGCCTTATTGTGGCTAAACTATCGATCAAAGATTTGGATCTTCGCGGCCAGCGCGTCTTCATCCGCGTCGACTTCAACGTTCCCATCAAAGACGGCAAAGTCGACGACGACTCGCGCATCAGGGCCTCACTGCCCACGATTCAATACGCGATCGATCAGGGCGCTCGCGTAATCCTCGCTTCGCATCTAGGCCGCCCCAAGGGCGAGCGCATCGACAAGTACAGCCTTCGTCCCGTCGCCGAACATCTCTCGGAACTCTTAGGCCGCCCGGTCGCATTCGCCGAAGACTGCGTCGGCGAACCCGCTGAATCAAAAGTCAAAGAGCTTTCGGACGGCGACGTGGTGTTGCTCGAGAACCTGCGTTTCCATCCCGAAGAAGAAAAGAACGACGACAACTTCGCGAAGCAGTTGGCTTCGCTTTGTGACGTCTACGTGAACGACGCATTCGGGACCGCGCATCGCGCCCACGCATCAACCGCGGGCATAACTCGACACGTCCCAAAGGCCGCGGCTGGTCTGCTGATGGAGAAAGAACTCGAGTACCTCGGCAGAGCTATCAACAATCCTGAGCATCCGTTTGTAGCGATTCTCGGCGGCGCGAAAGTTTCGGACAAGATTCCGGTCATCAATGCGTTGATTGATCGTGACGTCGACAAGATCCTGATCGGCGGCGCGATGGCCTACACGTTTCTGAAGGCTGAGGGATTTACTGTTGGTAAGTCTTTAGTCGAAGACAGCATGATGCAAACCGCGCTCGAGATTAAGAAGCGTGCTGAAGAGAAGGGAATTGCTTTTCTGCTGCCGACGGACCATCAGGTTGTTGATAGCTACGAGCCGATCAAAGGCCAACAGATCGTAGCGAAGACGATTCCGATCGAGTTCACCAACATCGGGCTCGTGGGTATGGACATCGGCGTCGAGACAGTCACCCATTTCTCGACGGCGCTGCAAGACGCGCGCATGATCATCTGGAATGGTCCGATGGGTGTGTTTGAAGAACCGCCGTTTGATCAGGGAACAATCGGTGTGGCTAAAGCCGTCGCCGAAGCTGCCGAACGCGGCGCGACTGTAATTGTCGGCGGCGGCGACTCCGTCTCGGCCGTGACGCGCGCCGGCGTTGCCGATCAAATCACCCACATCTCAACCGGCGGCGGCGCCACTCTCGAATTTCTCGCCGGCGACGAATTGCCCGGCGTCGCCGCACTCAACGACAAAGCCTAAACATTGAGCTTGCTTAGCACTTGAGACTCTGCTTCTGACGGAAGTTTCCCCTTCCATACATCGACAGCAACACCATTAGCATTGACGAGGATGAGCGTAGGTGTGCCACCGACATTGATTTGGCTTGGTGGCACCTGCCTGATGTCGGCGATGCTGACTCCGATTTCGTCGAGGTATTGTTTGCCTTCGGCAACAGACTGCGGCAAGAGGGCTATCAGTTTCACATCGCTTCGGTTGGCGGTCTCCTTGATGAGGCGCTGATAAAACGGAGCACTCTCGGTGCAATAGCGGCATCCTTTTTGAAGAACCAGCAGAACGGTGTGCCGATTCTTTTCCCACTCTATTCCTTGCAGCGGAATTTTATCTCCGGCAGAAACTGTGTTACGAGCGGAAGCCGGACTCGCAGGTTCATTACTATTCAAAACATATCGTTTGACTAATACGACGGCGAGGAGAATAGCCACGACGATAATGGCGACGTTAGCAAGCAGTTCGATTCGTTTCGCTAAATTGCTCATGAGATTTGTTCCCGGTAAATAAAAACTGTTGTCGCAGAGGCGTTGCCGGATAGACAGAGCGGCAGTGCTTTAGTCCTGCGCTCTGTCATCCGGGATTTAAGTTTTATTGTCGCGAACGTGTGTGGTTAACAGGGAGACTCCCAGCAATCCCAGTCTGAGCAGCAAAACCAAACGCACGTTTCGTCGTTCACTCGCCGCTCACAAAACCAAATAGTCGTCGATTTAGCGGGCACGGCCGTTAGTGTGATCAGGCATGCCGTCAGAAAGGCCAAAATGGATAGTCTTCTCTTCATGTGAGTTTCGCCTCCTTACCGAGGTTTGTTGGGTTTGCGCATGTCAGGTACGCAAGTGATGTTGTTTGAGGCCATTAAGATTATCGGTGAGTGAGCGAGGTGTCAACGTCCGCGTGAGTTACGTTGACCGTTAAAGCTTGCTAATATCTGAGCGCCTTATCAGCACGAGGTCAATTACAAAAACAACTATGCGTAAACCTGTAATCGCCGGAAACTGGAAGATGTACAAGACGCTCAGCGAAGCAGTTGATACTGCACTCGCATTGAAGCCTCGCGTCGCGAACGCAAATCATTGCGAAGTCGTGATCGCGCCCGTGTTCACAGCGATCAAGACAGTTGCCGACCGGCTCGAAGGATCAAATGTGCGCGTAGCAGGCCAGGATTGCTCAACCGAAACGGAAGAAGGTGCGCATACGGGTGAAGTGCTGGCGTCGATGCTCAAAGACGTGGGCGCTCGCTACGTGATCGTCGGCCATTCCGAGCGGCGGCAGTTTTATGCAGAGACAGACGCCCAGGTAAATAAGAAGACGCACGCGGGCGTCAAGAGCGGCCTCACGGTCATCATGTGCGTGGGCGAAACGCTCGATCAGCGCGAGCAGGGAAGCGCTGAAAGCGTTGTTTCGCAGCAGTTGAACGGCGGACTCAGCGGGTTGACAGCCTCAGACCTCGCCCGTATCATCGTCGCCTACGAGCCCGTCTGGGCCATCGGTACTGGACGCACAGCGACGCCGGAGCAAGCGCAGGAAATGCATGCGTTTATCCGGCGCGTTTTCGCGGAAAGGCATTCGAAAGACGCGGGCGAGGCTTTGCGAATTCTCTACGGCGGTTCGGTCAAGCCCGACAATATCGCCGGTCTGATGAGTCAACCGGACATAGACGGCGCGCTGGTTGGCGGCGCGAGTTTGAAAGCGGAGAGTTTCGCGGAGATTGTGAATTACAGACGTTGAAGGTTTGTTTATATTCAGGAGTTTAATTTGTTAAGTTACATTCTTTACGGCCTATTTATTCTTTCATGCGTTGTGTTGATAGTCGTGATCCTGCTACAGCCGGGCAAAGCAGATGCAGGCGCGCTCTTTTCTAACACGTTATCGAGCACCGCTTTTGGACCACGCGGCACGGCAAGTCTTTTAGCGAAGATCACGATCGGAGCGGCAGCGGCGTTCATGTTGATTGCGCTCGCGTTGGGTTTGCCCATCTTGAGTGGCTCGCGATCCGTGTTGCAATCGGAAAGCGCACCGGCGCCGACGGCAACGCCGACTCCAGTGCCCGCGCAACAATCTTCACCCGCAGCACCAGCGGCTTCACCGGCGGCGAGTAAGTAGGTCGTCCCTTTGCTTGAAAACGATTCCGGCTATAATAGCCACAGCCTTCAAGTCTCACTTCATGCCGAAGTGGCGGAACTGGCAGACGCGCACGTTTGAGGGGCGTGTGAGGTAACTCGTGGGGGTTCGAGTCCCCCCTTCGGCACCATACCTAAATTTAAGCATTCCATCTAAAAGCTTATCGAATTCACCGAAATTCCGTGTCTCAACTAACGCTCAAAGAGTTTCGCTCTGGAGTCGATACGCTTCAGCCTTGAGAGGGGAAGCAGTCCGGTTAGCTAAAAGGTCCTGACATGATGTCTTGAGCACTCAGTCACGACTTTTAGTTAACGCTAGATAATTGTTCGAGCATCATCTTCTCAATGAGATCTCCTCGCGAAGTCGAGATTGGAAGTGATCGCAGTCAAAGTTCGGTTTCACCGATACGGATCACGATCTTGCCCAACACGTGCCCTTCTTCGATTCGCTCATGTGCTTTGGCGGCGCTCGCCAAGCTGTACGTGCCGGTGATCAGCACGTCG
>DASSEB010000414.1:0-9260 GCA_035696765.1 Pyrinomonadaceae bacterium
GGGTACGTACTCATTTGGAAATGTCTACACGCAGTTGCTGGAGTACATCGTTTCCGCGGATCTGATCTTTTACGTGTTAATGGTGGGAGCGGTGATCGTGATGCGCCGCAAAGCGCCGGAGATCGAGCGACCGTACCGGACGTTTGGATACCCGCTGGTGCCGCTTGTTTACATCGTGCTTGCGGGGCTTTTCATTATTGACTTAGCGATCCTCGCGCCGTCGACATCCGGCATCGGTTATCTACTCGTCTTCACAGGTATACCAATCTACTTTATCTGGCGACGGAATATTAACCGCGGATTACACGGATGAAATCAGATTTTTTTATCCGCGTTCATCCGCGGCTTATTTCACCCATTCGTCTGCTATCTCTGTTTCCACTTTAACCGGTACAGTCTTCAAGTATTCCTGACCCGCGGCGCACATCACCCGCTCAACCTTCTGCGCGACGTCGTCCGTTTCATCAGCATCCGCTTCAACCACGATCTCGTCGTGAATGATGTTCACGATCTTAGCATTCGTCTCGCTCAGCTCTTCCTTCAACAGCCGCAGCGCTCGCTTCAGGATGTCAGCGCTCGTCCCTTGAATCGGCGTGTTCTTGCCGTTTCGCTGTGTCATCGAAATCTGTTGCCGATCGTTTTCATCATAACGGAAACGCACGAGGCGACCGGAAGCAGTGCGTGCCTGCCGCTCACTCACCGCTCGATTCGCAGCTTCACGCAGGTAAGTATCCAACTGCCGGTACGTCCCAAAATACCGCCGCAAGACATTCTCAGCATCCGGCACGCTCAACCCTGTCATCAACGCAAACCGCTGTGCGCCGATTCCGTAAACCACTCCAAAGTTCAATCGCTTCGCAAAATCCCGCTGCTCTTTCGTGACCTGGTCCAGCGACGCATTGAAGACTTGCGAGGCCGTCACGCGATGTAGATCGGCGCCTGAATTAAAGGCGTCAATGAACCCACGGTCGCCTGAAAACTCCGCGAGTATCCGCAACTCGATCTGCGAGTAGTCGGCAATGATCAACTTCCGCCCATCCGGATAACCACTGAAGCAACGGCGATACTCGACCGCGTGCGGCACCTGTTGAATATTCGGATTCGTACACGCAAACCTGCCCGTCGGCGCGCCGATCTGGCGGAAGTCAGCATGCAGGCGATTGGTTACGGGATTGATCATCTCGATCATGTTCTCGCCGTAACTCGTCAGCGCTTTCTGCACCGTGCGGTATTCGAGCAAGGTTCCGATGATGGGATACTGCGCCGCGAGTGGCTGCAGTTTCCAGTTCCGGGTTGACTCAGGAACCGGAATGCCGAGGCGGTTGAGTGCCTGGGTCAATTGCTGGTGCGAGTCGAGATTGATGTCTTCGCGCTGTGGCCCACCAAACAACGAACCCTGCAAAGATTCTTCGGCGAGCACCTGCTGCAACTGTTCCGCCAGTTCGCTTCGTCTCTTTTCGACAATACCCAACTGCTCGAGCCAGCGATCCTTGTGCATGTAAAACCCGGCGAGCTCGATGTCGACGACCGGCATCACGCATTCAAATTCGAGTTGCGCGCACTTCACTAGCGACTCTGACTTCAATCGCTCGATCAGCCTTTCACGTAACGGCAACAGGACCGCCGCGTCGCGTGCCGCATACTCCAGTTGCGCTTCTGACAACTCGAAATTCCAATTGCTCAACCGCTCCGACTTGTCGATCGCCTCGTTTAAATAACGACTGGCAACTGTCTCGAGCCCATGTCGCTCTTCAATGTCGCCCGCGCCGACGATCTGGCTGGCGAGCAACGTGTCGAAGAGTCCACCGAGATCGACTCCGAGATTGTGCTTGATGAACTTCGCGTCGAACTTCGCGTTGTGCGCGATCTTGATCGGACGCGGCGCTTCGAGCAGCCGTCGAAGCGGCGCCAATGATTCGCTCTTCGCGCCGTCGCCGTTACTGAAGTGATCGAAGTCGAGAATGAAAACGCGGTCAGGCGTCGCGAGCTGGATCAGTCGTAAACGTGAAGTGAACGGATCGAGCTCCGTCGTCTCGGTGTCCAACCCGACGACGGGCTGTGTTGCGAGAGTTTCGATTGCTTTTCGAAGTTCATCGGCGGTTTTGATTACGAGGTAATTCATTTAGTGAGGACCTATAACGCCATCAATCGCTTCAACATGAAAATCTGGCCCTTGTGCTGCGCTTCGTGATCGATCAGGCGATGCAGGATCCAGCGCAGGTTGTACTCGCTGGTTTCACCGCCTCGTTCATAAGTTATGATGCGCTCCAAATCCTTATCGTTATATGAGAAGAGCGTGTCGCGTGTTTGATTGCGTATCTTCTCGATCTCCTGAAGACAAAAGTCGGCTGTGTAACCGTTGCGGGCCACGCGCTCCAGGTCGTCGAGCACGTCCCAGTAAGGCGCGTTCTTGTCTTCCTCCGTGAGCTGGTGACCTCTAACAACCATCTGCATCCAGAACCACTCCGCTTCGCCGATGTGCAGCACGAGGCCGCCGATCGAATGAGCGCCGAGGAATGCAGGCTTGCCGATTAAGTCGTCCGGAATTCCTTTGACCGCGATGTTAAGTTGAGTGCGAACTTCCTCCATCCCGCTGAGGTAGTAACCAATGCCAGTCGATAACCCGGGATGTGGAGTTAAAACTCTGCGTCTCATTCTGGGAGTCCTTTTACTGCACGCTAACTGGTTCCGGATGCGGCCTGACGACGAGCAACAAAAGCGCCGCTGCGGTTGCACCCACAACCGCGCTGATGAGGAACGCCGTCGCCGGCCCCTTCCAGTCCCAAATCATACCCATCAACAGCGAAGCAGGAAACACTGTGATACCAAATGCGAGATTGTACAGTCCATACGCGGTCCCTCGTTGTTCGGGTCGCACCAGATCCGCGACGAGGGCTTTCTCAGCGCCTTCCGCCAATCCGAAGTAGATGCCGTAGATCAGAAACAGAATCCACAGCGAGGCGGTGTTTGTCGCAAACGCGAACCCCGCGTAAACAGCCGCGTACAATATCCAGCCGGAAACAATCAAACGTTTGCGCCCCAAACGATCTGAGAGATCGCCGCCGAACAACGAACTCAACACTTTCGTCGCGTGGTGTGCTGCCCAGAGCAACGGCACCAGCGCCACCGAAACTCCTGCATCGACCGCGCGCAGAATAAGAAAACTATCAGAAGAATTGGAAAGCGTGAAAAGAGCAAGCACGAGTAGAAAGCGTTTGAAGTTGCTATCGAATCCACGCAGCGAGAGCTTTGGCAGATCAGCTCCGCGAGGCGCGTGCACCGGCGACTCTCGCATGAAAAAGATCGCGACGAGGACTGCAAGCAACGCCGGTATGGAAGCAACGAGGAATATCCGGGAAAACTCGGCCGAAGTAGGAAACCCGCGGTTCGCGACTAAAAGAACGACGAGCAGGTAACCGACGAGTGGACCGATAACAGCGCCGGCGTGATCCATCGCGCGATGAAACCCAAAAGCAATTCCGCGTTGCCCGACATCGACGGCATCCGCGATCATCGCATCGCGTGGGGCCGTCCTCACTCCTTTGCCGACACGATCGGTGACACGGATCGCGAGCACCTGCGTCCAGGTGTGAGTAAACGCTAAAAGAGGCCGGGCGAGGGATGCGAGCGAGTAACCACCAACAACCAGCAACTTTCGTTTCCCCAGGCGATCGCTGAGATAACCTGCAAACAGTTTCAAAAGACTCGCCATCGATTCGGCCAGTCCCTCGATAACACCGATTACGCGTGCAGAAGCGCCGAGGCTCGTTGCGAGGAAGACCGGCAGCAGAGGATAAATTATCTCGCTGGATGCATCGTTGAGCAGACTCACCAGCCCGATCGCAAACACATTCCGTGGCAGGCCGCGATACCGCCGCCACAAGCCGTTCATGACACCATGATTTGCAGTATTTACAGGATCCAGTTTGTAATCCTGCCTCAAGATTTGACGTAACTGGCGCGCACGATCGTCTTGATGTTACCGCGGACGTGGAAGTCGCCTTCGAGGTCGACGCTCAAGGGGTCGCAGGCGGCGACGAAGTCTTCCAGGATGATGTTGATTACGTGCTCGTGGAAGATTTTTACGTTGCGGAAGGAGTTGATGTAGAGCTTCAAACTCTTCAGCTCGATACAACGCTGGTTTGGAACGTATGTGACCCGGATCGTAGCGAAGTCGGGGAAGTCGGAGAACGGGCATATGGCCGTGAACTCAGTAATCTCGAAATTGATTTTGATCTCGCTGCCCGGGAACTCGTACGGAAACGTGTCCAGCGGAAAGAGGTTCATCTCCGCGCGTGGCGTCGATTGAATATCGAGACATTGCTGGTTTGGCGGCGGTACAGTAACCATTAGGCCGCGATCTTAAATGATCCGTGTTGTCCGTGGCTAATATCAAGCCGCGCTACTCGTGCGTCCAATCGCGAAAAACTTGATCAGCACCAGCCCGGCGACGAAACCGCCGATGTGCGCCGCATACGCGACGCCGCCCTGTTGCGACCCGCCGCCAAGCATGCCAAGCCCACTGACCAACTGAAATGCGAACCAGATTCCAATCGCCACCCAGGCAGGAACATCGGTGAGAAAACGAAAGAGGATCACGGTCACGCGCCGTGACGGGTGCAGCAGGATGTAACCGCCCAACACCCCCGAGATAGCACCCGAAGCGCCGAGACTCGGAACCAGCATACTGCTTTGATCGGTCGCGAAGGCTGCGGTCGTAAACACATGGGCCAACGAAGCGATCAATCCGCACACCAAATAGAAGATTGCGTACCTGATGTGGCCCAAACGATCCTCGATGTTGTCTCCAAAGATCCAAAGGAAGAGCATGTTGCCGGCGATGTGTGCGATGCCGCCGTGCATGAACATCGAGCTAAGGAGTGTGAAGTAAACGGAAAAAGGTGTTCTACCAAGACCCGGGACCATCAGACTTTGTCCGGTCACGGGATCATGGAGTACGCGGCTCTCAGTGATGACGTCGTGGCCGGTGACAATCTCCAGGGGGACTGTCGATAACGCGTAGGTGAACTGCGTGTTACTGCCGAGCTGCTGCAAAACAACAAAGACAAAGATATTCGCGGCGATGAACGCGTAGTTAACAAAAGGCGTGGTTTGCCTGTCGGAGTTGTCGTCATACAGCGGAAAAACCATGGCCCTATACCTCGTCTCCGGAAGTAACCTCACAGATCGGCTTTGGATTCTAACGCCTGCCGTATGCGCAGATTGTGACGTCGCTGTTACTAAAACGTTAATCCATGCCGCGATCCGCGAGGGGCACGCCTGCGTGAACCAGGGCCGGCTCGTGCGGCCTCAACAATTCGTAACCTTCGGAACGCGCCACATAAGTCGCTGCCGTAAGATCGCCCGTAACGTTCAACGTCGTACGGCACATGTCGAGCAAGCGATCCACTCCCAAAATGATTGCAATCAGCGCGGGATTCACTCCAATCGTCACCAGCACGCCGATGATGAACGGTATCGATCCGGAAGGAACGCCGGCCGTTCCGATGCCGCCGAGTATCGCAAGATAGACCACCATCAACTGCTGGCCCAGGCTCAGGTCCACACCGGCAAGCTGTGCCAGGAACAGGACGGTCACTCCTTCGTACAACGCGGTGCCGTTCTGATTTGCCGTGGCGCCGACAGTCAACACGAAGCTGTTGATCTCCTGCGGCACTCCCAAATTTCGTTCTGAAACTCGAAGCGCGGTCGGCAGTGTCGCATTCGACGATGACGTGGAAAACGCCGTCAGGATCACAGTCTTCACACGCCTGAAAAATTCGAGCGGAGAGATGCGCGAAAGGAAATAGATCGAGAGTGAGTAAACACCAAACATGTGCAGTGACAAGCCCAACAACACGGTAACCACGAACCACGCGAGCGCCTGAAGCAGATCCAACCCGAAACGCGCGGTGTTGTTGAAGAGCAGACACGCAACCGCGTACGGCGCGAACTTCATGATCATCTCGATGATCTTCGCTGTGATCTCGTAAAGACCTTCGAGCACGCGGAGCACTGGCCCCGTGACCGTCACGGGAAGAAGTGTGATTGCGACGCCGATCACGAGGGCGAAGAACATGACGTGAAGCATGTTCGGATCCTCTTTGCCAGCGACCGCAAAGAACGGGTTCTTCGGAACGATCGTTTCGACTACAGCCATCAAGGGCTTTGGCGTCGCAGTGCTCGCCTGTTTTGCAGCCTCGACTGTCTTCGTTGCATCGTTGGCGTATCGTTGCTGCAAAGCCGCGGACGTAGCGGGATCGATGCGCCGGCCGGGTTTGATGGTATTCGCGAGCGTGATGCCAATCGCAACCGAGATCGCGGAGATGACGAGACAGTAACCAAACGACTTGAGACCAACGCGTCCGAGCTTGCGAACGTCGCCGATTCCAGCCACACCAACCACGAGCGAAGAAAACACGAGCGGGACGACGATCATCAGCAGCAGTCGTAGAAACAACTGGCCTACCGGCTGCGTGATGTTATCCACGATCCAAACAACCGTCGGGTGATCGCCGCCAAGCACACGATTGACAGTGACACCGGCAATGACACCCAGCGCGAGGCCGATGAGGATCTTCGTGTGAAGCGGAAGGCCCTTCGGTTCGTCGGGAGTCTCTTCGTCCAGGTCGGTTGCTATCTCACGTTCGAACGCATCGCGCTCCACTAGATTGTTCTTGTCAGACATCGTTTTAGTCTTTGCTGTTAACGACCCCAACGCAGCTTGTCGCGCAAAACGTCGAAGTAGTTTCGGTTGCTGGGCTGAATGAGATTGAACGTCGTGCGGCTCTTTCGAATCGAAACGCGATCCCCCACTTTAAGTGGAAACCCGACCTGGCCGTCGAGCGTTAACGCCACATCTTCATGATCTGTCTTCAAGCGTAATTCGATCTCGGCACTGTCGGGGACAACAATCGGGCGGTTCGAAAGAGTAAACGGACAGATCGGAGTTATAACGATGGCATTCATGGACGGGAAAATTACTGGCCCACCCGCGGAAAGGTTGTAGGCAGTCGAGCCGGTCGGTGTCGAAACGATCAGACCATCGGCCCTGAACGAATTCACAAACTGGTGATTGAGATATGCCTCGATCTCGATGATGCGGGCGAGCGCCGACTTGTTGATGACGACGTCGTTCAGAACACGATTGCTGCTCAACGCAGTGTCGCCACGCATTAGTTGGACCGCGAGCATCACGCGTTTGTCGAGCCGGTAATTTCCTTCGAGGATCGACTCGAGTGCGCTGTAAAGCTCCTCGATGCGAAACTCTGCGAGGTACCCAAGTCCGCCATAGTTCACGCCGAGAACAGGCACTTCCTGATCGCCGATCATGCGCGCGGTCGCGATCATGGTTCCGTCGCCGCCGAGCACCAGCATCAAGTCAACATCGCTGGCAAGCCTCTCGTCATTGATTTCGTCGACGGGGCAACCGGTCTGGTGCTCGATCTGTTCGCGCCCGAGTTCCGGACCGCCAACCAGCTTGATATCGCGCTCGGCAAGCCAAACTACGAGCTCGCAGATGGTCTTCAGTGCTTCCGGTTGATGCGGTTTAAGGACGATGCCTATCCGCGTGATCGACGACATTGGAGTTAAGAGTTTTAGGCCACAGATTACACGGATTCGACGGATTTATACAGGGCCAGAAATTCTATATTACCCTCGGCACCCTGAATCGGCGACTCGATCAGATTTACGACTTCGAGGCCCAGGGCAGTTGCGGCGTTGTTAACTTCCTCCACCACTCGCGACCGCTTCTCCGGATCGCGCACAATGCCGCCGCTGCCAACCTCGCCTCGGCCGACTTCAAACTGCGGCTTGATGAGCGTCACGATCGAGCCACGGGGGATCAGCAACGGCACGATTGCAGGCAACACTTTGGTCACCGAAATGAAAGAAACATCAACGACCGCGAGTTCGAATTTTTCAGCAAAATCGTGAGGTTGAAGATACCTGGCGTTCACACCTTCCCTGACCTCAACGCGCGGATCGTTGCGCAGTCGCCAGTCGATCTGGTTGTGACCGACGTCGACAGCAACAACTCGCTTCACACCGTGTTGCAGGAGGCAGTCAGTGAATCCGCCGGTTGAAGCACCAACGTCAAGACACGTAAAGCCGGTGACGTCGAGGTGAAACTCGCGCAGTGCCGCCTCGAGTTTCAAGCCGCCGCGCCCGACGTAACGACTCGTTGGATCGTCGCCGCCCTTAACGCGAATGGAAGAATTTGTATCGAACTGAAGGGAAGGTTTGTCGACGCGCTGCTCATCGACCAGCACGACGCCGGCCATGATCATGGCCTGGGCCTTCGTGCGCGATTCAGCAAGGCCTCGTTCGACGAGAAGTTTATCGATGCGTTCGCGCTTCATTACAGGAACATGATTAACATGATCCCGTAACTTGTCTAGGCACGTCGCGAAGCCTGCATCACTGCGCGCGGCGTGTCAGTCAGACGAAGGTCGCGGGCGCATCCGTGACAAAGCCAAACGACAATGTGTGGCGCATCGGACCAAAAGAATGAACTCACTCTGCCTGCGACTTTCACCGCGTCGTCGATACGGAGTCGCTGCAAAGCCTGAAGGTAAAACGCCCCATTGTAGAAATCACCCTCTGCGCCTTCGTCCCGGTGAATACACTCCCGCTCACGAAACGTCTGCCTCGCCATAATGATTCACCATATTTCCTCGCGCCGCATCGCGCGAAATACAGAACCGTTAGTCAAAGTGTCGGGTAGCTATAAAATGTGTGAGTTGAAACAGGGCAAGCGAACAGACCTGATCGCTTTCAGTGATAATGCCACTCGATCAGCGTCGAGTCAACAAAGTTATTTGAGCCGCGGATAAACGCTGATCGGATTATGGTTTCTTACGGCCTTCGAAGATCTCGTCGAGGTTTGAAAGGTCGCGATGATTGTAACGATCGAGTTTGCGACGCTCGCGTCTGACGCGGCGCGCACGTCGTTCCTGCCACTGGTCGTAAAGCACAGCTTCACGAATGCGATCGAGAGCCTGTTCCTCTTCAGCGGTCGAAGGGTTGGTAACAACGTTGCGATCCGGAGTGCTCCTCTCGATCGTTCTGTGCTTTGCCGGCGCTGCTTTCTTCGGCTCGCGCTCCTCGGAAGTCATCAGCGACGGCTGTGCGACGCTCTCCTCTGCAGGCGGCTCACTCGGCGCGCCCTCGGCTACAGCCACCGGCTCGGGTGCAATCTCTTCCTGCGACACTTCGGCAGCGGGCGCAGGAGTATTCCTCAGCCGCAAGTACGAAGC
>DASSEB010000415.1:0-15084 GCA_035696765.1 Pyrinomonadaceae bacterium
CGGTGAACAAATGAATAAGCGGATTCTACTTATGAAAGCGGCTACCTGGATCACGCGGCGGCAGCTTTCTTGCCGCCGTGAAACACGTGTTGTTCGTGCCGTAATGGATTAGACCCGGTTGAATTATCTCCAGGCGCTGAAGTGGATACTTTTCTCTAAGCAGAGGGCGCCACGAAGAAGCTACGAATTATCAGCGGTACTTCTTTGTGGCCCAACCAGTTCCCTACTCACAACACCTGCCGCAATGCCCTCCGGCTGAGTTCCGCTGTCGCTCCATAGACCAGATGAGAGGCGAAGGAGTAAACATGAGTCGAGACGGGATAGTGCGTTGGTCCTTTTGCGAGTCCGAGTAACGGCATTGTAATTTCGTCGGCGAGCAGCCAAAAGGCAGCGCCGAACGGAAGGCCCGCGGCTGTCGTGATTTGGGGCGAGACTTCTGCAAGTGCCCCATACAATCCGCCGCTTGCGGTACCAAAAGCATAATGAACAACTGCGCCGGCGGGTTTCTTTTCGGCCTCTTGCAGTTCATGACCGAACACGTTTTTCGAAATCACTTTGGCCGTTTCAACGGTGGCGTCGTCCTGTTCGTTTACGTCTTTAGTTTGATCGCCGGATGACCCGTCGCTTGGCTTCATCGATTGAGCGCCGTGTGGTTTCTCCGAGTTCTCTGCCAACCTGGTCCACGCAGCTTGAAACTGGTTCATGGTCCATGAAGCAACCAGTCCGCCGGCGAGTCCCGCGACCAAACCTTTCCAAACATTTGCATCATGTTCACGCATAATTCGAGCTCCCTCTATGGTTGGTCCTTGCGTGCGGCCTTACAAGCGAACGCCAGCCCGCAAAAGCCGCTAAACCAAGTCCCGCGATCAGCGAACTGGTAACAACGGGATGCAGCTTCGCCTTCGTGTAGACGCTCGACTCCGCCACGTGTCCTGGATAATTACCACGCTCCCTACCGTCTTTCAGCGGTGAATACAAACTATCGCGACGATTGGCGGGTGTGGGCCGATCAGACTGCTGCATATTAAACATCGCCGCTTCGATCAACTTGTCCGTTAGCCGCGGCGCATAGTGGCCGGCTTCGGCGAGCACTTTGCCGCCGCCACCTACAGTGACGTCACGTTCAGGATGTTCCGCGCAGTGAAGGATCGCTTCGGCGACTGGGTCGGGCGCGTAGACAGGTGGCGGATTCTGCGGCTCAACCGGCATGAGGTTCTTCGCGTGTTGCGTGTAGGGGGTGTCGATTGTGCTCGGCTTGATCAGTGTGACTGAAATCGGCGCGTTTTCTTCTTCAAGCTCGAGACGCAACGCGTTCGTGTAGCCCTTAACCGCGTGCTTCGTTGCGCAATAAGTACCCTGGATCGGAATAGCGACGTCTGACAGAACGCTGCCCATATTGATTAACGCGCCGCCGTTGTTGCGCAAGTGTGCGCAAGCGACGATGGATCCGTGGACCACGCCCCAGTAATTCGTGTCAAACAACCGTCGCTGATCCTCGAGTGACTGGTCCAACATTCGTCCGTAGATCGAAACGCCCGCGTTGTTGACCCAGGTGTCAAAACCTCCGAAATGCCTGATCGCTTCGTCGGCGATCTTATGCACATCGTCAAAACGTCCGACGTCGCCGGCGACAGGAATCGCTTCTCCGCCCATCTCGTTGATTTCATCACAAACATGCTGGAGCGCCTCCGCATTTCGCGAATTCAGGACCAGCCGCGCGCCACGCTGCGCCGCCATGCGCGCGGTCACGAGTCCAATTCCGGACGACGCACCCGTGATAACGATCACTTGATCCGATAGTCTTTTGAGCCTGACGTTCATTATGAACCCCCACGTTCGAAGCTGGAAGTTTGAAGCTGTGCAACTTCATTGCCACTCCCTGATTTGTGCGTTTTGTGCCTTTTTGCGGCGAATCAGTTTGCCGTAAGGAATTCGGAATGCCCGCTGCTGTACTTGTGTAGTACAGATTCTACGTCGCGGACTCGGGCGCGGGTTGAGGCTCTACCACCGCAGTCTTCGGCGAACGGCGCGAGCGGAAGAATGAAGTGCGGTCCAGGACGCTTTCCTGAAACTGCTCGAGATACAGGTAAATCACTGGAGTGATGTACAGCGTAATAAACTGCGAAACCACCAGACCGCCGACGACAACCAACCCCAACGGCCGGCGTGATGATCCATCAGCGCCGTAACCCAACGCGATCGGAATAGCGCCGAACACCGCCGCCAGCGTCGTCATCAGAATCGGTCGGAAACGATCCATACTCGCGTCGTGAATCGCCTTGTCCGCTGCTTCACCTGCCTCGACGCGATGTCGCGCGAAGTCCACGATCATGATGCCGTTTTTCTTCACGATACCCATCAACATAAACATGCCGACGAACGCGTAAAGCGACGCTTCCTGCCCAAACACAATCAGTGTCAACAGACCACCGACGAGCGCCGTCGGAAGAGTCGACAGCACCGTCAGCGGATGGACGTAACTCTCATAAAGAATCGCGAGGATCACGTACATCACAAACACGGCGAGGGCCATGAGGATCGTCAAACTCCGGACAGTATTACTGAACGTCTGCGCCTCACCTTGCAGCTCAGCGCGCACCCCAGAGGGGACGATCTCCGCTGCCACCCGGCTGATGTGATTCGTCGCATCACCAAGCGCCACGCCCGGTTTGAGGTTGAAGAAAAGCGACATGCTGGTGAACTGGTTCAAGTGATTTACCACCTGTGGACCAAGCACCGACTTCCACGTGACCAGTTCACTGAGCGGCACGAGCTTACTGCCGTCATCTGATTTGATATACAGCAGCGATAGATCCTCGGCCTTCTGGCGCACCGGATCGTCCATCTCCAAAATCACCTGATACTGATCTTCGGGCTTTTTGATCAGGTAGAGATAGTTTTGCGAGTAAGCGTTGCGCAACAACGTCAAGATTCGCGCTTCGGAAACGCCATACGTCTTCGCTTCGTCACGCTTGATGTCGATATTCAGGTTTGGCGTGTTGTTGAAGAAGTCAGACGAAACGGTCAAGAACCCAGGATACTGCATGAGCTTAGCCATGAGCTTTTGACCAGTCTCGTACACCTCACTGGGATTCGCGCCTGAAACTGTGAATGCGTATTGACCCTGTTGCTGGCTGGTAACACCGGTGCTTATATCAAGCACTGGAAGAGGCCGCAGGAACGTCATGACACCGGGAATGCTATTGAGCTTGCCCATCATCTCCGCCGCCACTTCACCAATTGGTTTTCGGTTATCAGGCGACCCGATGAACGTAAAGGTGATGCCCTGGTTAGCTGCAAGAAATCCCGTGGCGCCAGTCATCGTGAAGTCGGTAATGACGTTTCGATCCTCATGCAACATGTGGTCGACGCGATCCTGATACTCGCGCATCTGTTGTGGTGACGAACCTTCCGCGGCGATAAAAGCGCCGAAGAGCACGCCGCTGTCTCCCGGCGGCAGGAAAGTTTTCGGCACGAGCATGAACAGCCAAATCGTGCCGGCCAAACAGATGGCCCAGATCACGGGCGAGATCCAGCGATGGCGCAGGAACCACCACAGCGATCCGCCGTACAAGCCGAGAATTCGTTTTTCAATTCCACCGATGACGCGCTCCATCCACGTTTGCTTTGAGCCATGGCCGCGTTCTTTCAACAGTCGCGCGCACATCAACGGTGTGAGCGTCAGCGACACCAGACCCGATGCAAGAATCGCGATGACGATCGTGATTGCAAACTCACGGAAGATTCGTCCCACAAGTCCCGTCATGAAGACGAGGGGAATGAACACAGCCGCGAGTGAAATCGTCATCGACATGATCGTGAAGCTGATTTCTTTCGCGCTATTGATCGCGGCCTGGAACGGGTGTTCGCCACGCTCCATGCGCCGGACGGTGTTCTCGAGAAACACGATCGCGTCGTCTACCAGGAAGCCGATCGCCAAGGTCAGCGCCATCAGCGAAAGGTTGTCGAGACTGTAGCCAAGCATGCGCATCGCGATGAACGTGATGAGCAGCGACAACGGCAATGCCACCACCGGAATCAGCGTGTCAGTCACCCTGCCGAGGAAAGCGAAGATGACGATCACTACGAGTACGAAGGCGATTATCAGCGTCGCCTGAACGTCGGCAACCGAGTGGACGATGCTTGCCGAGCGATCGTAGATCGGCATGATCCGGATCGAGCCCGGTAACTCCGAACTGATGGCCGGCATGATTCCGTAAATCGACTTCGATACTTCAACCGCGTTGGCGCCCGCGCGACGGTTCACGGCGACGATCACTGTCGCAGCGGGCACTGAATAACCACGCACCCAGAACCGCATGTTTACGCGTTCGTCCTGAACCGACTCTTTGACGGTCGCGACATCGCGCAGGTAGATCGGCGCATTGTTTGTGCCGCCTACGATCAAGTTGCTGTATTGATCGGCAGTTTCGAGTTGACCCTGCGGCCGCAGGATCGCTGTTCGCGACGGGCTGTCCAACTGGCCCGCACCCGTGTAGCTCGTGCCGTTCTTGATCGCTGTGCTGAGGTCGTCGATCGAGATGCCCCGCGCCCACATCGCGGCCGGATTCGCTTTAATGCGGATCGCCGACTTGGTCCCGTACACGTTCACCTGCGACACGCCGGGCAGGATGCTGAGCCGCTGGCCCACCTGCGTGCTCGCATAGTCGTACAACTGTCCGGGCGTGACCGAATCGCTGGTCATCGCGATGTACATGATCGGCTGATCGTTGGGATTCGATTTTGAATAAGTCGGCGGCGAGGGCAGATCCGCCGGCAGACTACCCGTGGCCTGCGAGAGCGCAGTCTGCACGTCAGTCGCAGCGGCATCGATGTTCTTGTCGAGCGCGAACTGAAGCGTGAACGTCGCCACGCCCTGAGTGCTTCGTGAGGTCACTACTTCCAGTCCATTGATTTGCATGAACTGGCGCTCGAGGGGTGTGGCGATGTTGTTAGCGATCGTGTCGGGGCTGGCACCGGGATAGCCAACATGCACCTGGATCACCGGGTAGTCCACCGCCGGCAGATCGTTTACGGGGAGCTCGAGGTAACTCATCACCCCGAAAAGGATCACCGAGAGAGTCAGCACCGCCGTCATCACCGGCCGGCGTATGAATGGTTCGGAGAGATTCATGATTACGATCCACTTGCAGCCGCCGTGGCTGGAGTGCTCGGTTGTTGTTCGATAACTTTACCGCCCGGAGTGACACCGAGTTGTCCGTTCGTCACGACCTTTTCACCTGCCGCAACGCCCTTCTCAACCACGACCAGATCCCCTTGTCGCTGGCCCAATGAAACTTGCCGCTGCTCGGCTGTTGAATCAGGCTTGACGACGTAAACGTACGATCCGTTCGCCGACATCTGTGGTGCAGTAGCAGGAACGAGCACCGCGCCTTGCACTGTTCCGAGCAGCAGTCGGATGTTCACAAAACGGCCGGGCCAGAAACGATGATCCGGATTCGGCAGTGTTGCGCGAAGCGTTACCTGACCCGTTTCGGTCTGAACTGTATTGTCGATAAACGTCAGGCGGCCGGGGACGGTGCTTTCCGCGTTGTCGGGCAGACGCACTTCGGCCATGAGCGTGCCTGCGCGCATCTGCTCTTGCACCGTCGTTAAATGGTTCTGCGAGATCGTGAAGTCGGCGTAGATCGGATCGAGTCGCTCGATTATCAACAGGGCTCCATTCGCGCCGGCGCCGTTATTGGTTTCCGAACTACTTGCACCGCCGGGATTCACTACGTTACCGAGATCGACGAGTCGTTGTCCCGCGCGTCCATCGATCGGCGAGTGGATGTAGCAGTAACTGAGTTGTACCTTGGAGTTCTCTATCGCAGCGTTATCAACCTTGATGGTTTCATCGGCGCTGCGCACGGCTGCGCGAGCGGCCTCGGTATTCGCTTTAAGCGTGTCGTACTCTGCGCGCAGTTGTTGATATTGCTCGCTCGGGACGACGCCCTGCTCAACCAGGGTGCTATATCGCTTGACCTGTGTTAGTCCCCATTGCTCGCGTGCAACCTCACGCGCCAGGTTGGCTTCGGCCTGTTTCTTCGCGGCGACATCTTTGGACAGGTTGGCCTGCGCCTGTTTGAGATTTGCTTCAAAGGGTCGTGGATCGATCGTGAAGAGGAGCTGTCCTCGCTTCACATTCGCGCCGTCGGTGAAATGAATTTTTTCGATACGGCCTGACACCTGTGGCTGGATCGCCACCGTTTCACGCGCGACAATCTTGCCGAGCGCGTCCATGTAGTTAGAAACATCCTGAGAGACTGCGGTGCTCACGACGACGGGGGCAGGCGGGCGTTGGAAATTCTGCTGGGCTTTATTTACACAACCGGAGAGAGTGGCGCAGAGTCCACTCATTGCCAGGACAAGTCCCAGACGATAAGACAAGCTCTGCTTGGAATTCATAGAGTTCTTTCCTTAGCGCATCCAGCGTCCGTCGGGAGACAACTGAATCCTGGAGTTTCGTTTGGGTACGATAACGCGCGCGCAATTGTTGCGCACGCCGTCGCCAAGCCGGGGAAGCGTGCTCCATTGTGCCATTTCGCGGGAAGAATACTAAGCGGGCTGGAAAGCTGTGTTAAGTGGAGGTAAAAATTTGTTAAGAATTGTGAATGTTCGTCCATCCACAGATCACACAGGCTATTCGTTATCTGCGTAATCTGTGGATTGGATCGCTTCTATCTTCAGTGTTGCCGGCTCGGACTCTTACGCGTTTGGTCCCTTGTTCGGCAAGTCAGGCTGCTTCGTGTTTCTGCCCTTCCGATTCTCTTTAAATTCCTGAACCACGCGGATTACTTCGTGTGTGGGACCAGACCCGAGTCCTATGAGAATACCAGTGAGAACAATAGGCACGTGCGGATTGACTTTGACAGTTACATCCAATGCTTTAAAGATATCCAGCGTAAACATACCGGCAAGAACCAATCCCAGAAGTGCGCCAAGGTAGATACTTATCAAACGCCGGCCGGGATTATCTTTAAAGGAGGCGAGAAAATCCTGGATACCGTCGATCGCCGTGCCGGCGATTGTGGCTGCACTGTCGAGATCTGCAAGCACGTCTCCGTATTTGGCCTTCAAATAACTGACGTTCTGTGAAGCGGCAGCCGCAAGTAATTGCACCCGCTGATTACCAGGTGCAAGATTCTGAAGTTCATCAAAACGTGCTTTGAGCCGCTCAATATCGGCGGGCGCATCCTCGAGCCTCTTCTTTATGGCGGGGTCGGTCACAGTCTTCTTAGCCTCTTCCACTTTCTCTATCAATTCTTCGTGGAACGGCTTTAGTGAGTTATCCAACTCCCCCGTCAAGGCTAAGACTTGCCTGTTAACGACGTTGAGCGGCCAATAAGTGCCCAGCAGTCCACCAAGCATAGTCCACATCGCTTCGATCGTGCGTTCAATGCCCACAGCAGCCCCGGTGATAAAGCTTAGTGCTGCAGTCGCATTTTGGAACCCTGAATTTGCACCGTGATCACTTAACTCGGTTTGAAAGACCCCCCATATCGCAACAGCAAGCACCACCGTCGCTATGGTGACGATCAACAAAACTGTTTGCTTATTCATAGACACCTCCGCATGTGAGCAGTTGGAGAATGGTTATTTCGATCTGAATGAGGAAAGGGGTAAAAACGTTTCTACGCGCCGGTTGAGAGAGGAGCAGCACTGAGTTGCCGGACAGCGGCGGTGAACGAAGCACTCCGACGGCGGGATATCGGAACTCGGACGCCGCTTTGTAGCACGGCGCTCAACGCACCGGCGCGAGTGCGTGTAAGCTCTCGCACGCCGTCGAGGCGAACGAGTGCACGCCGGTGGGCCCGGATGAACCCATGCTTTTGCACGCGTTCTTCCAGCAGTTGCAGTGATTCACGTAAGAAATAACTGCGGTTGCCGACCCACAGTTGCGAGTAGTTCCCTGCTGCTTCGATCCAATCGATCTCATTGAGGTGCAGCACCGTTGCGCCGCGCGAGGTCGTAACTACGATCGTCTCTTCGCGAGCGGAACCCGACGTCGATTGCAAACGCCGCAACAGGCGCTGCATCGTCGTCGCGAAACGTGCTTCGCTGACGGGCTTCACGAGGTAATCAAGTGCTTCGGTCTCGAAAGCACGAATCGCAAACTGATCGAACGCGGTAAGAAAGACCACCGCGGGCATGCGCTCGACAGTGCGTCGCTTGATGACTTCGAAACCATCGATGCCCGGCATCTGAATGTCGAGAAACACGACGTCGGGCGCGGACGAGTTGAGCGCGGTCAATACTTCAGCGCCGTTGCGACATTCTCCGGCAACGGCAAACTCAGGGAAGGCGGACAGCAGTTGCCGCACGCCACGGCGCGCTGCGGGTTCGTCGTCAGCGATCAAAGCTTTCCACTTAGCTTGTTTCACTGGTCGGCTCCGGACGCATTTCGCGATATGGCACTTTCAGTCTCGCGATTGTACCGCCTTCTGCACGTCGCGTGATCTCGAGTGAGGCGTTATCGCCGTAGAGAGCACGCAGACGTTCGCGAGTATTCTCAATACCATGACCCGGCGGTGTAGGCGCAGTTGGATCGATTCCGGCTCCGTCGTCGACGACCGTAATCTCCAGCACATCTCCCGAGCGCTCGGCTGTGACGAGCAGGAGACCGGCATCGGTTTCTTTGGCAATGCCGTGTCGAATGGCGTTCTCAACCAGATGCTGCAACGCAAAGCTCGGAACCGCGGCAGACAACAGCGAGTCGTCGATCCTGAATTCCGGTCGCAAACGATCGGAGAAACGCGCTTGCTCGATCGCGACGTACTGCCTGACGAGTTCGAGCTCTTCGCCGAGTGTCACTTCATTCGCACGATGGCGCGTGAGGGTGCTCCGCAAAAGCTCGCTCAAGTGTTCGACGATACGCACTGCGCCCCGTTGATCGTTGTCACGCACGAGCACCGCGATCGTGTTGAGTGTATTGAAAAGAAAGTGCGGATTGAGCTGGGCTTGCAACGCGGCGAAGCGCGCGCTTGAAAGTTGCTCCGAGAGTCGGGCCACCTGCACCTCGCGCTCGCGCGCTTCGACGAAGTAGCGCGTTGCGTGTTCGATACCGACCATGCACAGGTAAACGGCGACGCCGAAAGGTAGCGTGATGAAGATCCAGCTTAGCCATTCAAGGCCGATTTGTCGCCAGAACTGTCCTGCCCCACCTTGAATTGAAGTCCGAAAGAGATCGGGGGCGAAGATCCGGATGAGCAGCACGCGAAAGATCTCGCCACACGTGGCCCACGCGACACAGAACAACAGGGCGAACAACAAGTGGAGCACGGCACGGCGCCACGGATGTGTACGCGTCAACGGCCATCGCTTTGAAACCGCGAAGACGCCGGGTGTGAGAAACGCGTAAAGAAACCAATCGCCGCCTTCAAACAGCAGATCACGTATGGTGACGGGTCCCCAACCTTGCAGACGCGCCTGCGCGACACGATTGATGACAGCAAAGATCGCAGGGAGTATCCACGCGGCAGAGACGATCATCCATGGACGCAGGCGTCGCACGGCCACACACAGTATCGCTGGTCCAATGGTCGCGCAATGCCGTTCGCGTCAGGAGAGGCGCCGCTCGCGTATTTCGCCTTGATTTGCAGGGCCACAAAAAGGCACATAAGGCACAAAGATTGAAAATGATTCTGGAGGTGTACGAATGTCCTGGAAAACGGTTGTCATCTCACTAATCCTTGGCGCGGTTTTTTTAACGAATGGGTCAGCCGCTGCCCAAACAGATCGCAGCGCTGACGCAGCCGCGATTCGCGCGCACATCGAAAGCATCTTTCAGGCGTTCATCGATGGCGACGAAGACAAAATATTCGCGACGCATTCGGAAGACTGGCGCGGTTTGCTCGGTGGTTATCCAACTCCGATAAAAGGCATCCACGAGTACATGAGAGCCAATGGCATCGAATGGCCCCGCCCTGCAAACCAGCCCAAGACGCGTCCGTACTATCCTGCCGGTACCACTTACAAGATCGACAACTTCGACGTGCACTTTTATAGCCCGGAGCTAGCGGTCGCTAATTTTTTAGGTGAGTTTCAGAGAAAGGACGGCAACACAGCAGTGACGTTGCGGCGCTTCCGCATCATGGACATCTACGCGAAGCGAAAAGGAAATTGGATTCAAGTAGCGTCGCACACGGCCGTCGATCCGAATTGGCAAGCGGAGCAGATGGCACAGCCAAGGACTATCACGCCTCAGATGCGCGAACGAATACTTGCCGCGCGCGAAGCAGTGTGGAAGGCGTGGTTCGCAAACGATCGAGCGCTACTGGACAAGTTGATTCCGGAAGAAGCTATCGCGATCGACAGCGGCCAGGAGGGTTGGTCCAACCGAGCAGCTATTCTGGATAGTGCGAAGAGATTTGCCGAGAGTGGTGGGAAGCTGGTGAAGTTGGAGTTTCCAAAAACCGAAGTGCAGGTTTACGGCGACACAGTCATTATTTATACGACGTATGTTTATGAGACTGAGGTCAATGGGAAACGTTCGACTTCGAGTGGACGCGGCACGGAGATGTTCGTGAGGCGTGGCAACGACCTGGTAAATGTCGGCTGGCACCTGGACCAGAGTGAAAGCAAACTCATAGGTTCAAGAATCCGATAGCGAGAAAGTAGAGTCCGAGATCGTAGAGTCCCAGTGTGTCCAGGCTGCTGGCGGGAGTGTTTGGAACGTTCGTGCTCAACCCGATCGATAGATCGGACATGAGCCACAAAGAGCTTCCGAGAAAAACGGGGACGCTAGAAGTGGATGCGAAAACGTTCGCCACTATGAGTATTCCGAAGTAGGAGATCTCAAGGATGCGCTGAGATCCTTTGAGGTGCGGAAGCACCCAACGAAGTATAAAAATCGCTATGACGATGTTGGTTATCGATAGCGGCAAAAGCGGACGCCCGGGAAGCTGGTTTCGGTAACTGGCAACGGAGAAACAAGCAAGCGCGGCGGCAAACGATATAGCTCCGGCTTCAAAACCCCACGAAAGTTTCTCTTCGGGAATGTCTAACAGGACGTCGCCACAAGCGCATAACAAAAACGCCAGCGCGACGAGCGGATGGCCCAGGTACCACGAAACTCCCGACAGGAACAACGCCGGCGCCGCTTTGATTACTGCGCGAGGTAAAACAGGCAATCCCTTTAATGATGTGGTCTTGGTGAGTTGCGTGAAGACTGCGAGAACAACAAGCGCAAAGAAGAGTACAGTCCAACCGAGCGAGTCTCTGAGTAGGAAGTTGAATCGCATGAGAACAGTCGTTGACAGAATACATGATTTAAAAGATTTACAGGACAGCAAGGTTATGCAAACGCGCCCGTTCTCTTTGTAATAGTTGCAGTGAGGGTCGCCACAGGGAACTGTGAGGATTTCCCGCTGCCCAGCGCTCTGCCAGCCGTTTACCTTACCTCGCGAGGTAGCCATGAAACGCATCGCCGTTTATCTAACCATCAGCCATATCGCGTTTAGTTGCGGAGTTGGGGTGGCCTCTTTATGGAGGTTGTACACAGCGGGACCTAAGAATCGACCAGTTGCGGTTGCAAGGCAATCTCGGCCAAACGAGGCGCTCCCACCCGCGACCGGCGTCTCTGCACCTGTCACTGCTAGCAGTGAAATTGTTTTTGGCAAAGGTCGTTTGAGAATCATTACGCACCAGGTACGAATGGAGAGTGAGAGCCTTCGTTACAAAATCGATGTGAGCTATCCCGAGATCGTGGGTTCGAACGATCCTCACATTCAAGATCTTAACCGGCACATCAAAAAGCTGGTGACTGGGGAGTACCAGTGGCCGATGAAATCCTCGAAGGCTGATCTCCGGTTCTACAAAGAGAAGCATCCGGAGGCTTTCAACGAAGTCAATCTTGATTATGAGGTCCGTTTAGCTACGGATCGACTGTTGAGCATTTACTTCATTGGAGACAGCTATGGCATCGGTGCGGCTCATTCCGTCCAATACAGTTTCACAGTGAATTACGATCTTGCTTCGAGGAAGGAGTTGAACCTGTCCGACATGTTCAAGCCTAGATCGAAGTATCTCGAATTCATTGCACAGTATTGCAGGGAGGACCTGTCAAAGCAGCCGGACGGCGGCTTCATGTTTAGCGAAGCGCTCTCACCAAAAGCGAAGAATTTTGAGAGTTGGAATATCACTGCAAATGGGCTCATCTTCAACTTCGATGCCTGCAAACTAGCGGGTTGCGCTGCGGGCAAACAGGCCGTCGAGATTCCCTTCACCGCTGTGAACCAATTTATTTCGTTGAACGCTGGCAATTCGAAGTAAAGGGGCAGGCAACGTGGGCCTGCCCTGCTTGAGACCTGAGTTTGCCGTTGAATGTTAGTAGTCGATGTTACCCACTAAGGTGACTTCATAACCGCCCGTTAAGAAGCTTTGTTCAACCACGTATGAGGTGATCCCGGTAGCGTTCACGAAGCGGCCGGTCCCACCATTGAAGCGAAACTTCCCCGTACCAATACCCGTCGTGACGTCAGTCACACCGTCCTCAACGACGATATAGAGCTTGTCGCCGTTAGCTGCGGTAAGGATGCCATCTCCAGACGTGGGAATTATGGTCGGATTGTTCGGATCGGGCGCTCCGAAAAGAATTCTGCCGCTATTCGTGAAATTACCGAGATGAGTCGCATGCCCGGCACCGGCAACGTCGGCGCCAATCACATTACCCGCGCCATCAAAGACGAAAGCCGCGACGCCTCGTCCGCTAGCAGAAAACGGGAGCTCCGTTGCTGCAACTGCCAGAGTTCCTACTAACAGCGTGAGAGTCATCATGAAAAGTTTAAGGCTGAATGATCGTTTCATTGTCGTTACTCCTTTAAGTTCCCGTTCAAAGAATCGGTATTACGTTCTAGAGTGGTGAGGATTCAGAAAACATCACACTGAAAAATCGACACGCAAAGACGCAAAGCGGCAAAGGAGGTATTCTCCTTTGCCGCTTTGTGTGTCTGCGTGAAACTTCTTTTAAAAGCGCCAGGCTGTCCCGCTGTGGCAGCGTTTACACGCGGAAAAGTCGTCGCCTCCGAAAGCACGCTTGCCATTGTGGCAACTCATACAACTAAATGAGTCTTCCCTGGCGTGATGATTCAAGGGTGTGGGTGCGGTGACTTGCCTTCGTTGTGGCATTCCCGCTCTAACCTGATGGCATTCGTTGCAGGTGATTTTCTGGTGCTTCGCATGACTGAAGCTAACGCGGAAGGCCTGGGCGAATTGCGGAGTGCGCGCGTAACCACCCAACTGGTGGCACGTGCCGCACGAGGAAATGTCGCGTCCACCGGATTGCGCTCGCGGCGTGTGACATCGATAGCAAGTCGTGTGAGCGTCGAAGCCTGCCGGGATCGACAACGCAACGCCTCCGCGAGCAGGACGGTGACAAGTCGCGCAGTTGACGCTCCCCATCTTCAGGTGCAGCGAGTGATCGAACTTCATTCTGAAACTCTGCAGCCGCGGGAAAGATTTCAGCGCGCCCAACTTCACGTCCGTATGACAGATGGTGCAGATTGGACTGTCTGTATTTGAAAACTGCTGCGCGTGACAACCAGCGCAAGGCAGGTGCTGCGAACTCCCTGGAAGCTGCGGCCGCGCTGAATTGCTGTCGCGACGGTGACAAAGAAGACAAGGCAGGCGCGAATGGTTTCTGCTGCTGTGCTGAAACTTCGAATAGTCCAGGCCTTCGGGTGGCTGGTTCGCACGCTGCGAGTCTTGATTAGGCTGGCCCACGCGGGACTGCACGACGTAGCCGAGCGCCAGCACAATCAAGACGCAGATTACTACGCTGTAACGAGATAAGTTTTTATTCATCGAGCTTCGATTTGCCTGATCTTCAGGTACACGAGCAGTGCGAGAAAAAGGATAAAGACCAATGACACTGCCAGCCCCTTGCGTCTAAAGCTGAGCTCTGCCAGGGCGTCCAGTCCCGCTTGATAACCCTTGCCGGCTACCTCGAGCCCAGGGGCCGCCACCTTTTCAACTTCAGCGGCTGACGACGAATGAATCAGCACGCGTGCATGCGTTAACGCATCCGTTGCGCCCTTCAATTCAAACTTTGGTTTGCTGACCTCCATTCCCTTGCGTTCGGCCAGATTCAGAATCTGCGAAGACTTGTCTGTGGCTGCGATTAACTGATCGATGCGCGAACGCATCTGACCCGCGGCGACAAAACCTTTGTCTCCGGTTGTGTGGCAGTTGATGCAAAGCGCGCCTTGCCCGGTTCCAATCATCTGATCGGTGGGCGTCGCAATCGCATGATTACTATGGCAGGTAATACATTCGGCCAGTCCCTTCTGATCGAAAGCAGCTTTGTGCGGGCTGGTTTGAAACAGCTCCGCCTGGCGCGCGTGACATTGCCCGCAGACGTTTGCCACTGACGCAATGCCGGGCGGTGTCGCGCCGTGATTGCCGTGACAATCGTTGCAGGTCGGCGCGGACAAGTCTTGTTTCCCGTACAGAGCTTTCGCATGAACACTTGTCTTGAACTTACTGACCTGGTCTGTGGGGATCTTGAAGTCCCGCATGTAGTCAGCATTGCCATGACACTTCGCGCAGGTGTCGGCGACGTTCAATGGATAGACCGATGAAAGTGGATCGTTTACTGCTCTGATGCCATGAACGGTGTGACAACTGATGCAGGTTGCGACTTTCTGCTCTCCGGACTTGAGCAGCCGGCCGTGAACGCTCGTGTAGTATTCGCGTTCCTGATCGACTCGCAGCGAGGGATTGAATTTCTTCATCAGGTTCGCATCACTATGACATTTGCCGCAGTATGCTGGAATGTCGAGTGTCTTTGGCTTTCCGAGAAAACCCTTCGACGGATCCTTCGCTGCCTCACTCGTGTCGGCATTCGGATCGCCCCCATGACAATCATTGCACGACAGGCCACGAGCACGATGGATGTCGTTGGTGAAATTTTTAGCAGGGTTACTCAGGCGCGGATCGTCCAACCTCACGTGGCAATCGATGCAGGAGCTTTTCTTCTGCGCGGACGCAAGAGTGAACAGCGCCAGGACCGTAATGACTGCAAGAGCTGTCTTAAATATCGTCATAACCTCGTTACGTCACGTATCCGATGATTGTCATCACGAC
>DASSEB010000416.1:0-5647 GCA_035696765.1 Pyrinomonadaceae bacterium
GTAAAGTTGTTCGAGCTGCCGGAAGGCAAGATACGCATCATCCAGACTGAAACAGGCGGTGGATTCGGCGGCAAAGAGGAATACCCGTCGTTGATTGCCAGACATGCGGCACTGCTCGCGTGGAAGTCAGGCAAGCCGGTGAAGATCATCTACGACCGCGCGGAAGACATGGTCGCGACAACCAAGCGCCACCCGTCACGCACGCGTCATAAGACTGCGGTTACAAAAGACGGCAAGCTGCTCGCGGTTGAGATCGACTTCGTGATCGACGGTGGCGCTTATTGCACTCTCTCGCCGGTCGTGCTTTCGCGTGGAACGATCCACGCAGCCGGTCCATACGTCTGTCCCAACGTAAGAATTCACAGTCGCGCTGTCGCCACGAATGTTCCGCCGCACGGCGCGTTCAGAGGATTTGGCGCGCCGCAGAGTATCTTCGCACTCGAACGACACATGGATAAGGTCGCACGAACAGTCGGCCTTACGCCGGAAGAGTTTCGTCGTCGCAACTTCATTCACGAAGGTGAGACGACGGCGACCAGCCAGATCATTCGTGAACCCGTGGACATGGACCACCTGCTCACAAAAGCTTTGACGCTCAGCAACTATTATGAGAAGCGCGAACAATTCGCTCGCGAGAACGTCGAGAGCAACGGGCGCTTCGGAAAAAAGCGCGGCGTTGGCTTCGCGACGTTTATGCACGGCGCGGGTTTCACTGGCTCGGGCGAAGTCTACCTGCAATCGATCGTCTCCGCTGAGGCGACGGTTGAAGGCACTGTGCGAGTACTTGCGGCCAGCACCGAGATCGGCCAGGGCACCAACACGATCTTCTCGCAGATCGCTTCCGAAGCTCTCGGGCTTGATGTCGAGTCGATCGAAATCGTGCAGCCTGATACGGCGCACGTGCCCAATAGTGGGCCAACTGTCGCCTCGCGTACTTCGATGGTCGTCGGCAAGCTTGTCGAGTCGGCTGTCACGGGGTTGAAGCAGACGCTGATCGGCAGCGGATTATTGCCAGCCGAGTATGGGCAGTCAGACTTCCGGCAAGCCTGTGCCGAATACATCGCGAAGTTTGGATCGTTGAAAGCGTCAGCTACTTACCAGCCGCCGCCAAATGTTCATTGGGACGACGAGAAGTACCAGGGCGACGCGTACGGTGCTTACGCGTGGGCAGTTTACGTCGCCGAAGTCTCATTTGATCAGTTGACGTTTGAGGCGCATGTCGAGGATTTTGTTGCGGTGCAGGAGGTCGGGCGCGTTTTGAATCCCGTGTTGGCAGCGGGACAGATCGAAGGCGGCGTGGCGCAGGCGATCGGATTCACGTTGTTTGAAAACGTCGTCTGGAAAGATGGGCGCATGGCGAACAACCAGATGACCAACTACATCATCCCGACGCCCGCGGACATTCCACCGATCCGCGTGTACTTTGAAGAGAACCCGTACGCGTATGGACCAGGGGGCGCCAAAGGAATCGGCGAACTGCCGATGGACGGCGCCGCTCCCGCGATCCTGAACGCGCTCGAGAACGCGACCGGCGTCAGTTTTAATAGTATTCCGTTATTGCCGGAGAAGCTGATGGAGTACCAAATCGGATTCCATTCTGAATGATTCGCCCCAAAGAAGCACAAAAGGGCACAAAATCACCGAAATCCTTTTGTGCCGCCAAGAGTTTAATGTCTAACACCATCTCAATTGAATTTAAGGTCAACGGTGAAGCGCGCACCCTTGAGGTGTTTCCGATGGCGCGGTTGTTGGATGTGCTGCGTGAAGAGTTGCAACTGACTGGGACGAAGGAAGGCTGCGGTGAGGGTGAGTGTGGCGCGTGCACCGTGATAATCAACGGCCAGATCGTGAACAGTTGTCTCGTTCCCATTGCGCAGGTTGATGGTTGTGAGATAACTACGATCGAGGGAGTTGCCGGTGGCGATCAATTGCACGCCGTCCAGCAGGCGTTCATCGATCACGGTGGTGCGCAGTGTGGGATCTGTACTCCGGGCATGGTGCTCGCTGCGGTCGATCTGCTCAACAGAAATCCAGCGCCCACCGAAACCGATATTCGCAACGGCCTCGCGGGCAATCTTTGTCGCTGCACCGGCTACATGAAGATCTTCGAATCTGTCGTGCGCGCTTATCAGAAGTGAGAGCCTTCATCCCAAATTACCAGCTAACTACGCCGGCTTCGCTGGCCGACGCTCTCACATTGCTCAATACCGAGCCCGGGATATGGAAACCATTCGCCGGCGGCACAGACCTGATGGTCCTGCTCGAAGCCGGCAAGTTGGCCCATCGCAACTACGTCAACATCTGGGGCCTCGACGAACTGCGCGGGATCGAAGCGACCGACACGCACGTGACTCTCGGCGGGCTGACCACCTACACCGAAGTCCAGGCCAATCCCATTTTGCGTCGGGAATTTCCAATGCTGTGTCAGGCTGCGAGTGAAACGGGCGGCCTCGCAATTCAAAACCGAGGGACGCTCGGCGGTAACATCGTGAACGCTTCACCCGCGGCAGATTCGCCTCCAGCGCTGCTTGCCTACGATGCTGAAATTGAGCTCGTCTCTGCGCGCGGATCGCGTTGGCTCCCTTATCAAGGTTTTCACACCGGCTACAAGCAGATGCACATCGACGCGGACGAATTGCTGGCGCGAATTCGCCTGCCACGTAACACAACAGGCTTCACGCATTACTACCGCAAGGTTGGCACGCGCAAAGCCCAGGCGATTTCCAAAGTCTGTTTCGCGGCCGTCGGGAAAACCGATCGAGGAAAAATCGTAGACACACGAATCGTCGTCGGCAGTGTTGCTCCCATCATTGTGCGCTGCGTGCAAACTGAAGGAACTTTGCGCAGCCGAGCACCTGATCAGCAAACTATCGACACAGCCTGCGCGACTATGCTCCGAGAGATCTCTCCAATCGACGACATACGCTCGACGGCAAAGTATCGTCTGCAAGTAGCGAAAAACTTGCTTACTGACTTCCTGACAGCTTTACGAAGTTAGAGGTCAACATGCGCTTTACCAATCTGTTGATCGCGACCGTTCTCCTTGTGAACGTAGTGCCAACCAGCGCGCAGCGGCAAGAGAGTTTTGAAGGTTTCATAAACGGTGTGCGGGCCAATGCGGTGAAAGGCGACGTCACGTACCAGCGCGGGGAAGGAAAGTTTGAACTCGAGCCCGGCCACACGTTGCAGGCGGGCGACTTCATCAGAAGCAGCGCAAACTCATACGCGGAACTGTTGTTGCAACCCGGCAACTACCTGCGCATTGCGGGCGAGACGGAGTTTCAGATATTCAGCGACGCGCATGACAAGATGAGATTCAAACTCAATTACGGTGGCGTGACTCTGGAGATCCTCGCGAACGAGCAGGAACTCTGGCCCAGCGCCTACTCACGCAAGGAAGCCTACGAACTGATCAGAGTTATCACGCCGAATGCCGAAGTCTTTATCAGTCAGCCAGGCATCTTCCGCATAAACGCGATTGCTGGTGGACGCACCGAACTCATCGTGCGCAACGGTGAGGCCGCCATAAACGGCCGGCGAGTTAAGAAGAGCCGCAGCGCAATAGCGTCCGGCGACGGCGTTACTCTCGCAGAAATAGATCCAAAGATCGAAGACGGCTTCGACGTGTGGGCACGCGAGCGCGCAGACAAATCAGTCAATGCAAACCGCTCGCTGAAGAACGAATCGCCGTGGGCCAACAAGAGAAAAGAAGAGGAGGAGACCACAGTTGAGTTCCCCCACGAAGAAGAAACCAGCAGCAGTCCGAGCGTAGTTTCCGTCAAGCCAGGTGCTGTCAACTTCGTCGAAGCAGGTGTTGAATTGAACCGGTCTGCGAAAGAGTGGGAACCACTGACCGAGAAGTCGCAACTTGAAGCCGGGGACAAGGTGCGCACGAGCGAGCATAGTTTCGTTGAGATCACGATTTTGCCTGACATGCACCTCAGGCTTGCCGACAAATCTGAACTTCTATTCGAACAACTATCCTACGACTCGATCACACTCAAGCTGTTACGCGGGTCTGCAATCCTCTTCGTCGCCCGGTACGACACCGAGCAAGCTCTTCCACTTACCTTCCGCGGGCCGTCGACGTCCGTGGCAATAGCGCGCGAGGGAAACTACCGCATGGACGTCACGCCGAGTGGCGATGAGATCACGGTTCGCGAAGGAAGAGTGGCGTTCAACGGAAAATTAGTGGGCGACTGCCGGAAAATTAATGCCGGAACCATTTCGGAGTGTGATAAGAAAAAGACCGACGCGCTCGATCTCTGGAGTGAGTATCGAGGCGAGGGTGAATTGTTTACCGGCAGCAGAAGAACGATTCCTATCGTTTCTTATCTGGCGGGATTACGACGAGGGCGATTTAAAAACACCGGTTTCTGGTTTCAAAATCCCGGACAGACGACTTACATCTTTGTGCCTTTTACTTCCACGAGCTTTCGTTCGCCATACGGCGGCAACTACTCGACCGTGCTTGCTCCACGACCCGTAATCAAGAATCGAGTTCAGATGGATGCCGGGCCTTCGTTTCGACCGCCTCGCGTGGAGGTGCCACGACCGCCGCGTTAGTTCCAGTATCAAATCAGTCCCCAGGAAAACAAAAAAATGACGACACCCCAGATCCCCTATCGCCACTCCGCAATTGCACCAGTTGAATGTATTTCGGCCGCATGGGACCTTGTGAAACCGCAGTATTGGTTGTTTGTCGGCATGTGTGTGGTCGCCATGCTGATCGGATCCGCGGTGCCGGCGGGAATACTGCTGGGGCCGATGATGTGCGGCATGTACTTTACGTTTTTCAAGTTGCGCCGCAACGAGCCGGTTGAATTCGCGATGCTGTTCAAAGGGTTCGACTTCTTTGGTCCAAGCCTCATCGCGACGTTGCTGCACATCGCGCCGATTATGGTGTTTGTGATCGGGATGTACGTTTTCTTTTACGTCAGTCTTATTGTGTCGGTGATAGCGCAGGGTGACGATCCCCATCCCGGCGCGGTGCTGGGCGTGTTAGCGATGCTGATGCTGTTCTTCATCGTCGTCTTTCTGGTCATCATTCTCATCTCGGTCGGGTTCACGTTCGCGTATCCGCTCATCGTCGATCGGAAGCTGAAGGGTTTCGACGCTGTGAAGCTCAGCTTTAAGGCGGCAATGGCAAACTTTTGGGGACTGCTTGGGATGGTGCTGCTCACCGGTGTGCTGAATATTATCGGCATGATGGTCTGCTACGTCGGAATATTTCTCGTGCTTCCCATCGCTTACGGCGCAATCGCCGTGGCTTACGAGCGGGTGTTCGGTTTAGCTCATCTTACTGAGCCTTCCAATATGCCACCGCCCCCGCCGACGTTTACTTGATGCTGACATGCCGGTACCCGATCTCATCATTCGCGGGCGTTCGGTGGTGTTGCCAGACACAGTCGCGCCTCGCTCAATTCATATCCAGGATGGCCGCATCGTAGCTCTCCGCGACTACTTCGAAACCCACGCGGGCTGTGAAGTGATCGATCTGGACGACAACCTCGTGGTGATGCCGGGGTTGGTCGATACTCATGTTCATATCAATTCACCTGGTCGAACTGACTGGGAAGGTTTTCAGCACGCCACTCAGGCGGCGGCTGCCGGCGGCGTCACGACGCTTATCGATATGCCGCTCAAC
>DASSEB010000417.1:0-5720 GCA_035696765.1 Pyrinomonadaceae bacterium
TTTCGCTTCACGTCAGGAGTTAGTTGCGCGAGCGCCTCGTCGTGCTTGCCCTGCGCACTCAGAAACATCGCCATGAACGGCCGGATGCCGTGCATCTCGGGATGCTTCTCCACGACGTCTCTCATCAACTCCGCCGCTTCATCCGTCCGGCCCGTGTAATACAAAGCGAGCGCGCGAAAAGTTCTCACCAACGGGTTGTCAGGCTCACCGGCGTTGTCGAGCTGGCGGAACGTCTCGTCAAAGTGGCCCATGTACATGTGCACGAGTGCACGGCTGTAACTCGCCACCACGTGCGCCGCGGGATCGAGACGCACCAGACGATCGTAACTGCGCAACGCGCGTCCATACTCGCCGTCCAAACGATGCAGCAGCGCTTTGACGAAGTGGACGACCGGCTCATCCGGCGCTTCGTGCCGCGCGCGGTTGACCTCATCGCGTGCTTTCTGCTTCTCACCGCGCCACAGGTAGACAAATACCATCAACATGCGCGCTTCGAAAAGATTCGGATCGAGCGCCAGCGCTTTGGTGAAAGCAACCTCAGCGCGCTCGTAGTCTTCCGATCCACCAAACCCCTTGAAGACGCGATTCACGTAGCACGCGCCAAGTCCGTCATGGGCCAACGCGAAGTTTGGATCGAGTTGAATTGCACGCTCAAAGTGCGCGATCGCTTCGTCGCAGTCATCCGGCGACAACGAGCGGAAGATGAACCGCGCAAAGAGGTCACGACCACGCAGGTACTGCTCGTACGCGGCCGGATTTTGCGTGGTCGCTTTGGCAATCCCGACTTGCTCCGCGGGACTCAGCTCGAGGCGCAAGCCTTCTACGATTCGTTGTGCAATCGTGTCTTGCAGCGCAATGATGTCTGACGTGGCCGTGTCGATGCGATCGCTCCACAACAACTCGCCCGAAGCAACGTCGATCAGTTGCGCCGTCACGCGAAAGCGTTCGCCCGCCGTTATGAATCCGGCGGTCAACACCGCACTGACCTTCAACTCCTCGCCAATCTCGCGCGGATCCCTTTGCTGTCCCTGGTACCGAGCGATTACCGAAGAAGGCCTTACGACCAGAGATCGCACGCGCGCAAGTTCCGTGATAACGGCATCCGCCAGTGAGAACTCGTAGAAGGTCGAAGCGGGATCGTTGCTCAGATTTCGGAAACAGAGAATCGCGAGGCTTTTCTTCTCCTGATCGGCGATAGTCGTAAACGGCGTTTCGTGGATGCCTTGTCTGGAAGCGGTGCTCAGGTTTGGTGAAGTCGTGGGTGAGTCTGTCCTCGTGATCGACTTCAGCCAGCGAACAGCGCGCGTAACGGGACTCGCCCCAGACAAATGCCGCGGCGGCTCAGGAGTGACGCTCTGATAGGGCGCGCTGCTCGCGTCGATTTCCTGAAGCACTTGCCGCAGCTCGTTGCGGAAGTCTTCCATGTTTTGAAAACGATCTTTCGGCTCCTTTGCGAGTGCGCGATCGACGATCTGCTGCAAGCGCGGCGGGATTGCGCCGGAACGCAACTCGGAAATCGGTCGGGGCGGATCGTGCAGCACCGCATGACGCACATCGATCGTCGTCTTACCGCGAAACGGCCACGTGCCTGTCAGCATTTCGTAAAGCAACACGCCCAAAGAAAAAATGTCCGCGCGTTTGTCGACGCGATCACCGCGCGCCTGTTCGGGCGCCGCGTACGTTGCGGTCCCGTAAGGCACGCCGACCTCGGTAAGCTCGGTGCGATGAATGCCGGTCGTTACGGCTTCAGTGTCGTCGAGCAGTTTGGCCAGACCGAAGTCGAGCACCTTCACCTGGCCCGAGGCGGTGACCATCACGTTGCCCGATTTGATGTCGCGATGAATGATGCCGCGACTGTGCGCTGCCGCGAGTGCGTCGGCGACTTGTAAACCGATCAAGAGCGCAGTCTTGAGTTCTAACGGACGGCCGGCAACAAGCTGGCGCACGTTCTTACCTTCGACAAACTGCATCGCGATGAAATGAACGCCGTCCACTTCGTCGAGATCGTAGATGGTGCAGATGTTTGGATGGTCCAACGATGAGGCGAGACGCGCTTCGCGTTCGAATCGTTTGAGGTTTGCTTCTTTCGCGCTCAGCTCCGGCGGTATCACCTTGATGACGACGGGACGCCCCAACTTGATATCAATCGCTTTGTAGACCGCGCCCTGCCCGCCCACGCCGAGCTTGTCCGTGATGCGATAGTTGCGAAGGGTCCTGCCTACCATCCGTGTTATCCGTGTTCATCCGTGGCGAAAGTTTGTATTAGCTCCTCTGCCGTTGCAGTAGCGGTGCCGACCTTCCCGACGACGATGCCCGCAGCGTGGTTGGCGAGCGAAGCGGCCTCGAGCATCGTTGCGCCCGTGGCCAATGCGCCGGCAAGAGCTGCGATGACTGTGTCGCCTGCGCCCGTGACGTCATAAACTTCGCGCGCTGCCGTCTCGACGTAAACGGGTTCTCCATCGGCGCCCAGCAGCATCATTCCACGATCGCCACGCGTGATTAACACAGCATCGCAGCCGAGTTTCTCGCGAATGACTCTCGCAGCGCGATGCGATCCGTCGTCTGAAGTGTCTTCAGAATCGCTCATGCGCAGTGCTTCGAAGTGGTTCGGCGTCACCAGCGTTGCCGGACGATAAAAATTCAAATTGCGCAGCTTCGGATCGATCAGCACCGGAACCTGCTCGTACGCGACGGGAAGAATCTCGCTCAGGATTGCGGGCGTCACCACACCTTTGTCGTAATCTGAAACAACAAACGCATCGGCGCGCTTCAGTTCATCCTTCAAACACGAAACAATCTTCTCTTCTATCTTCGCATCGACGCGAATGCGCGACTCGCGATCGGCGCGCACTACCAGTTGACTGTGAGCAATGATGCGCGTCTTCGTGGTCGACGGACGCGTTTCGTCGACAATCAAACATTCGTCCTGCATTCCGAGTTCGCGCAAGCCGGTCCGCAAACGCTCGCCCGTGCCATCGTTGCCCACGACGCCGACGACCGATCCACGCGCGCCGAGCGCGACCAGGTTCGCGAGCACGTTTGCAGCGCCGCCGAGATGGATCGACTCGCGGCGCACATCCACAACCGGAACCGGCGCTTCGGGCGAAATCCGCGTGACGTCGCCCCACACAAACTCGTCGAGCATCACGTCGCCCAGCACGACAACGTAACAGTCGCGAAGCGATTGCAGGATCTCCGACGCGCGAGCTTTTGTTAACTGAGGCATCTTTCAATCGCTGCCGTGACTCTCGCCACCGGCACGCGCAGGATACATTCGGGTTGTGCAAACTTTTCGCAAAAATATCCGTGGCAAGGCTGGCACGGCATCTCTTCAAACACGACTTCGGCAGCGGCGCGATTCCATGGACGCCAGTGCGCTGTGTTCGACGAACCAAAGATAACTACGCTTGGCGTTCCTACCGCCGCTGCGATGTGCGCGATCCCACTGTCGTTACCAACAAACAATTGCGACCTCGAAGCCAACGCCGTCACTTGCGGCAGCGACAGATCAAACGTCTCGATCTCCACTGCAGCTTCGGACGATAAGTTTTCCAGGATCGCGTTTTCATGAGGCGCCGCAATCGCCACTGACGCATATCCTCGCTCGGCCAAAAACTCAACCACGCGTGCAAAGTTTTCCGTCGCCCATTGCTTCGTTGCAAACGCTGCGGCAGGGTGAATCAGTGCGATCTTTCGATCGCTGAGTCCGGCTGCGGCGAGTCTCTCCTCGACAGCTTGCGCCGCATCGGGAGACACACCCAATTCTGTTCTCGGTCGATCCGTAACTGGAACTCCGGTCCAACCGAGCAAAGCGAGTTGTTGTTCGACCGAGTGCGTCTTCTGCTGTCCCCAAAGTAACAGCGGCGACGGCGCCTGGTGATTATGAAGTTGCGCGTATTGATAAGTCTTGTAGCCGACGCGATGACGCGCGCCGGTGGCTCGCGTCAGAAAAGTCGCAGTCGTCCCGCCGTGAAGGTTGTAAACAACGTCGTATCCGGCGGATCGCAGCTCACGCGCCGCGCGTGTGCGGGCCACGAAACCGCCGCGTTCCAACACGACTACTTTGTCGATATGCGGATGATTGTCGAGCAGCGGCGCGACCCAGTCTTCGACCAGGATGTCGATCTCGACGTTTGGCAGAAACCGTTTCAACGCCGCGACTGAAGGCGTCGCGAGGACGGTGTCGCCGATCGAACGCAGCCGGACCAGCAAAATTTTTCGCACGTCGCGCCAGTCCCAGCGAGGCGGCGCAAGTGGTTGCGCGGCGTCTTGACCCTGCAATCCGTACATTGCTTGTGTTTCGATGACGCGTAGCTGTGGAGAAAGCTGAACGATGTCGCGCAGGCTGTTCATCGGATCATTCTTCGATGGTGGCCTCGTCGATGAGCATTACCGGGATGTCGTCGCGGATGGGGTAAACGCGCTTGCATTCGACGCATTTCAGTGCGTTCCCATCCGGCTTCAGTTCAACCTTCGCCTTGCAAGCGGGACACGCGAGTATTTCCAAGAGTTCCTGACTGACTGCCATGGCTTGACCTTTCTAAGCGGCGCTTGCGGGATGCGGAAAGATTACCATAAACGTTATGACAGGCGCAGGATGGGATAGGTTGTCTCACCGCTCCTACTTGCCTCATGTTGGCCGCTATGTTATCGATTTCACGAAATGTCGCTTGAATTCGCACTTCAATACACCTGTCCTTTACGCGCAAACTACTCCGAGCAGCATCTTCGCCAGTGGGGTCGTTTGAGCAGCCTGCACGCAAAGATCACCACGGGCGATGCCGGCGCGCCTTCGGTGGATAAGCTCCAGTGGGTCGAGAACGCGAGCGCCGAAATCGAACGGATGCAGGAGGCAACGACTGTCTGCGCGCACTGCCCTGCGTGCCTGCCGCTCGACACAGCCGGTGATGGAGAGTCGGTCGGTTGTTTGGGACGAATCAATTATCCGGTCGAGGCGCAGTTTGAGAAGTTTCTCGCGGATCGCGTGCAGCTTTCGCTCGACACGTTGGACAAGGAAGACCAGCCGCGGCTGCTTCGCATCCTGGTCGATCCGGAGTCGCCTTTTGATGGTGAAGCGACGAAGGAGTTGCGGCGTGTGGTGACTGAAGATGGTTTGAGATTTTTCGAGTTGCGCGTGCCGATCGTTTTGACGCGCGACGCCGCGCGACTGACGACTGACAACATCTTCGATCTGCTCGCGGGCTTTCGTTCAGAGGACAGCGACACCACGACGTATACTCGCGAACTTCCGTTTGAAGCGGCTGCCGACTACTACGATTTTCTCGATCTCTTGTTGCGCAGCGAGTTGAGTCAATCGGAAGTGGCGCGTCTGACTTCACGCAGCCGAAATTACAACCAGTTTCTTCGCTTGCTCACGGCGATCGAAAAAGCCGAAGCGCTCAACACGCGTGTTTTGATTGATTGACGAGATTACTGTTTGCGCTCGTCGAGTAAACGCAACGTGTCGAGGATGAGGTTTGTGTTGCTGAGCGCTTGAATGCGCGTCGGAAACTGCGCCGAGGTTTTCTGAAACTCAAACGTGCCGCTGCTGATCTCTACCACTCGCTGAAATCCCAGATCGCCCGTCTGACGATCACACTCCGCATCGACAATCCGGCCGTCATTGAACTTCACCTGGCCTTCCTGGGTTGGACCGCTGATGGTCAGCACGCCATTCAATCGCGCGTTTTCAATGACTTGAACGGCGTCGAAGATACTGA
>DASSEB010000418.1:0-6042 GCA_035696765.1 Pyrinomonadaceae bacterium
TTAATTACCTAAAAAGGCAAATACCAACTTTTCCGAGGAAAGCCCCATAAACGCGGCCGAAATTGACGTTCTGACAAAAACTATTCGTTCACGATTGCGACCGCCTTATTGCCAGGACCTCAAAGTGCATGCTAAACCTCTCGATACATTATGTCGAGCACTCGTTCACAATACGGAACACGCTTCAATACCGTACCGGCCGAATTCAACGCGGACACAGATCTCCCGCCGGGGTTCATGTCGTTTCTCTTACCGCTTCACGGGGAGTTAACTGCGCGGCAACAGTCGCTGGCTCGCCAGCGTGCCGCCGTTCTGGCTGCCGCACATCGAGGCAAAAAGCCAAACTACCTGCCGCCATCTGAAGCAACCACCGGGGACTGGACGATTCCGCTGCCCGCCTGGTGCGCGGACCAGCGAAACCAGATGACCGGACCGGCAGACGATGCTGAGCTGGTTGTAAAAATGCTGAACTCCGGCGCGCCGGGCGTCATGCTCGATCTCGAAGACTCGATGGCGAATCACTGGTCTAACCTCAGACTCGGCATCGACAACATCCTTTCGGCCTTGAAAGGTGAGCTCACTTACGTCGACGCAAAGCGCAATCGCACTGTTGGGATCAACGAAAGCAACACCGTCGTCTTCACTCGTCCACGCGGTCTTCACATCAGCCAGGCCGGAGTACTCGCGCAGGAGTTGCTGCCGGCGTCGTTGTTCGACGTCGCGATGGTCGCGTATCAAGTGGACGCGGATAAGCTGCGACATCCGCTCACGTTCTATATCCCGAAATCCGAATCGGCTGAAGAGGCCGTGTGGTGGTGCGATCTGTTTCAGGCAGTTGAGAACGCGAAAGGTTGGCCTCGTGGTTACATCAAGTGCATGGCGCTGGTTGAATCTCATCCCATCGCGTATCAGATGGAAGAATTCATCTACAACCTTCGCGAGCACCTGATCGGACTGAACCTCGGCCGTTGGGATTACATGGCCAGCCTCATCCACTTCAACCTCGAAGATCCTGAGTGGGTCCTTCCCGATCGAAACACGATTCCGCATGACGTTCCGTTCTTTCAGAACCTGCGAGAACTGTTGGCTGAGACTTGCCACAAGCATGGAATACTCGCGATCGGCGGTATGACCGCGCTCTACCCCAGTCGGACCGACGCCGAATTGAACGCGCGAGCGCTTCGCGTGCTCGCAGAAGACAAGAAGAACGAGGCGAACTGCTTTATGGACGGCGCCTGGACCGGACATCCGGATCAGAACGAGATCGCGGTCCAGCAGTTTCCGTTTCCTAACCAGCTCAAGGCGCGCAAACCGGCAGCGCCCGTGCATCCCGATCTCCGTCCCACTCCGAAGGGAGTCGGTAAAGTAACTGCAAACGGAACGCGCGCCGCGATCCGCACGATCATTCGTTACCGCAACGGTGTGCTCAATGGCAAAGGCGCGAGCCTGCTTGACGGTTACATGGAAGATCTTGCCACCGATCGAATTTACCGGCTGATGATTGCGCAACGCGTTCGTCATCGCGACAAGATTGCAGCCGACACGGAATTTCCACACACGCCCGAGTCAGTCACCCAAATGTTCGATCAGGAGCTCGAGCGGATTTTGAATGAACTGCCCACCGGCGCTGGCGAGCCGGTGATTGAAAACTACCGGACAGCCCGGCACATGAGCGAGTCACTGATTCGCAATGAACAGTTTGATCCGGTCTAACTATCACACGATCCATCGGGGAGGATGAGATGCACACTAACGATCATGTTGCACTGGAAAATGAGTGGTCCTTTTGCGCGCGGTGGCGCGGAATCAAACGCGGCTACACTGCGGAGGAAGTCGTAAAACTTCGCGGGTCAGTCCAGATCAAATACACGCTCGCGGAGCGAGGAGCAAGACGCCTTTGGGAGCTTTTGCATACCGAGCAATACGTTCCAGCACTCGGAGCAATGACCGGGTGCCAGGCGGTGCAACAGGTCCAGGCCGGGTTGAAGGCCATCTACTTGAGCGGCTGGCAAGTCGCCGCCGACGCAAACCTCGCGGGCCACATGTATCCCGATCAGAGTCTCTATCCCGCGAACAGCGTCCCGGACGTGGTCCGTAAGATCAATCAGGCACTACAGCGCGCGGACCAGATCGATCACTCCGAAGGACGGAATGGAATCGATTGGTATGCGCCGATCGTCGCCGACGCGGAAGCAGGTTTCGGTGGTTGTTTGAATGCTTATGAGTTGATGAAGGCGATGATCGAAGCGGGCGCTGCGGCAGTGCACTTTGAAGATCAACTCGCGTCGGCGAAGAAGTGCGGGCACATGGGCGGCAAAGTTCTGGTACCCACGCAGGAGGCTATTCAAAAACTCGTGGCGGCGCGGTTGGCCGCGGATGTGATGGGAGTGCCGACGATACTCATAGCGCGAACCGATGCCAACGGTGCTGGCTTGATCACCAGCGACGTCGATGAGCGCGATCACGCGTTTCTTACCGGGAGCAGGACGCCGGAAGGTTTCTTTTCAGTGCGAGCCGGACTGGACCAGGCAATTGCTCGCGGTCTGGCCTACGCGCCGTATGCAGACATGCTCTGGTGTGAGACGTCGGAACCAAACCTCGAAGAAGCAAGTCGCTTTGCGCATGCGATTCACGAGCAGTATCCGGACAAGCTGCTCGCGTACAACTGCTCGCCGTCGTTCAACTGGAAGAAGAAACTTGACGATCACACGATCGCGAAGTTTCAAAAAGAACTGGCGCTGATGGGCTATAAGTTTCAGTTCATCACGCTCGCGGGTTTCCACGCGCTGAACCTCGCGATGTTTGAGCTCGCACAAGGGTATCGCGATTCCGGAATGAGCGCTTACGCTCGACTGCAGGAGATCGAATTCGAGCGCGCAGCCGAGAGCACCTATCGCGCCGTGAAGCACCAGTCGTTTGTGGGCACCGGCTACTTCGATACGATCGGTCAAATCATCGCCGGCGGTAAGTCATCAACCGCGGCGCTGGTTGGTTCAACGGAGCAGGAGCAATTCGCCGAATCGATCGCGCGCCAGCCGGTTGGAGTCGCTATGGCGTGAACGTTCGACGAAATACGATCCCGGAGAAATTCATTCGCATGGCGCGCCCGTCGACGATCGACTCGAAAGCGATCCAGTCGGGCGCCTCCGGATCGCCAATGCCAAACTTGCCATCAGCACGCGGAACGAGTGGCTGAACGCCATCGAGCAAGAGCTGGCCTTTACGCAACACGATCCGCGTGTCGCCATACCACGGGCTGTCGTGGTAGTAGTGACCCGCGAAAGCTTCCCACTCCTTCTTCGCTTCGAAAGTTTTTGGGCCTGTGTAGTTTGCGCCTAAGTACCAGTCGCTGCCATAAAACGCCTGCGTCACCTTTTGGTTCTCGCGAGTAAAGCCAAGCAGAAACACGTCGAAATCCGGATGCTTGACGATGAAGCGATCGGTTCCCGCGCGCTCGAGGACGACCCTGCGATTGGCGTGTACGAGAATCAGCTTGTTGCCTTCTGCGACGAGTTCGAGTTTCTTGTCGTCGAGTGTCGTGAACGTTCCCGCATAGTCAGCCGCGTTCTTCACTTCATCAACAGACGCCGGAGGCGCAGGTGGATCGGGCAGCGACTTTGCAGCCAGTGAGGCGTTGAAGAGTTCAACTGCATACTTCGTCACGGCGACTGGTCGATAGCCGCGCAGGTTCGCGTTCACCGAAGCAAACGCGCCCACACCCGCTGTCAGGTCGACGTCGATCGAGGAACTGAAAGCGACCATGCCGCCGGTGTGGCGCAAACGTGTGTGACCGTCGATGTCGCTTACCCAAAGTCCGTAACCGTACGACGCCGGTTCGCCGCGATACGGAGAGTTGATGGCGGGCTTCGTAAACAACGCAAAACTTTCTTCCGAGATGAGGCGGCCCTTCGGCAAGGCGCCGCGATTGAGCAGCATGCGCATGTACTTCGCCATGTCACCCGGTGTTGAAGCGATGCTGCCCGCAGCTATGTCGACTTCGATCCATTGCGCTTCGGCCAGTGGACCAAGAGCGGGAAACGGTTTTCCTTCTTCGAGCGGCTCGTAACCGATCGCGATCTTTTTTCGTAAATCGTTCGTGATGATCGGCGCACTCGCGGTCATTCCGAGCGGCGCAAGCATTCGCGCGCGCATCGACTCGGCAAACGGGCGTTTGTCTAATGCCTCGATCAGAAAGCCGAGGATGTTGTAACCGGTGTTCGAGTAAAGGAACCGCTTGCCGGGAGCGTACGCCGTCCACAGTTCGCCGAGTAGCGCGTCGAGCAGAAGCGGCGCGCCCGGCAGTCCCGCGCTGTGACTGAGGATGTGGTGCGTGGTGATCGCTTCGAACTTGGAGTTGATCTTCAGCCACGGAAGATATTCGACGATTGGTTTGTTCAGATCGAGTTTGCCTTCGTCGCGCAACTGCAACAAGGCGAGGGCGACGAATGACTTCGAGATCGAGCCGATCTCAAACATCGTTTCCGGCACGACCCGCAGGCCCGCCTTCGTGTCTGCATAACCGTAAGTGGACGCCCTGATCAGGCCGTCGCGATTAGCGAGCGCGAGCGTCATCCCCGGCGCGCCTGTCTCGCGCATGTGCCGCGCGATGAATTGATCGAGTCGTGCGAACAGTGGCTGCACTGCAGCCGCCTGGGCCAAAGCCCGCGCCGGCACCACCGACCGCAGGACCGTCACCGCCAGCGCAGACTTCGCGCCCGTGGATATAAATTTACGTCGTGAAATGTTCATCCGTATTTATCCGTTCTTCCGTGGTTTTTCCCCAAGTCCGGCAATGTTGGCGGCGGGCCTTTGTTGCGGCTTAATTCATTACTGAGATTTCTCAAATTGCCGTGAAGTCACTCCAAGGTTTAGGAATCGAGAAGAGTTGTCCGCCCTGATAATCCAGGTTCGAGCAAGAGGACTTTCCCTGACAATCTGATTAAGCAGCGTTTTAAGTGTGATGTCGGAAACCTTCAGCGAAAAATTTCGTCCCAACTTAGGAATGTAAAAGCCAGTAAAGTTTGTGCCAATTTGCATTCCGTGCGCGTCTATCACCGCCTTTATCTCCGGAGCCTTAATCAGATCGTTTTGCAGTACCCAACAGTCGGAGTCTTTATCGATAGCAAACCTCCCGATTCGAACTTTAAGGAGTTCAGCGACAAAAGCGTCTCTATATTTGTCGCGCGGGAAGATATTCACTACCCCGTTCTCGATTAACCAATCATATCGCGAATTCTGGCTGATAATTTGGCTCATCAAGTCGGCTACAGTTCCCTCGCTTAGCTCAAGTCGATAGCGATCCGATAGTTGTTCATCAGATGAGATCTCAAGGCCCAACGGAATATCATAATCAAGCGACAAAATGGTAAGCAGATTCGAAAGCTGGCCTTCGAGAGCAACATTCTTTATCAGCCGAGTCGCTAGATCGCTGTTTTTTCTCGCTGAGTCGAGGCTCTGAGCCTCAATCTGGTAACTGTTCGAGATGGTGATGAACACTACGATTGAGACAACACGGACGTACTTTAACAACATAGCTCCTCCGCTAACTGGAATTGCCAAACCTCCGGTAATGCCAAATACACAAGTCAATGCGGCTCTATGCATTATGGCAGTACCCTCTTTTTCTGTGGGCCTCTGGTAAAAGTGATAGTGCCTGCTCCCACATCTTTTATTATTTGATTAGGAACGGTGTCAATTTGGATTCTACCCTGTTGTACCCTTACGCCTTGTTTGATTTCAACAGTTGGGATTCCTTTACCGATCGACTGTATATCTATAAATACCCCGCTCTCTGGCGGCATCACGGTTGTGGTCGTGGTGGGGTCCGGTCCTCGCAGAGTCACCACCTGTTCCGTTGCTGCTACACCGTTACCAGATGGAATGATGTTGCAGCCTTGGTCCAATGGAATATACGCAATCGGTTTGATCGTTCCCGTGAAAGGCACCCGTGAGATCGTGCCTGAGGCATCAATTATATAAGTGTCCTCCACATTACTTGTTTGACCTTCTACTATAACGACGCTGGTAAGTGTCGGTCTCTCG
>DASSEB010000419.1:0-5795 GCA_035696765.1 Pyrinomonadaceae bacterium
GAAGGAAGTGCGCGCCAGGATTGCGCGCACGGTGTCGCGTTGCACGCGGATGCCCTTGCCATGAATTATCCTCACGCTCTTGAAACCCTTCTCGTGGGCCAACAGCAAGTACTCCTCGACGACACGTTTTACATCGCGCGGCGGGATCGTGTGCAGATCGAAGATGTCTGTGATCTCGATCTCCACCGGTTCGGGAAACGGATTGTCGAAATCTGTGTCGTCCATAAGCTGATTTGACACTCTCTCCGACGCGCTTGTAAACTCGCGCGTTTCAAATCCTACATCTGAATCAAAGGAATAAAGCAAATGGGTGCGCGAAAGAAGATTACTGTTGTCGGCGCAGGCAACGTCGGCGCCACGGCGGCACATTGGCTCGCCGCGAAGGAACTCGGCGACGTGGTGCTGGTCGATATTGTCGAAGGTGTGCCGCAAGGCAAGGGCCTGGATCTCGCCGAAGCCGCACCCATTGAAGGTTTCGACGTACGTATGATCGGCTCGAATACGTACGACGAAACAGACAACTCCGATGTGGTGATCATCACCGCCGGACTCGCTCGCAAGCCCGGAATGAGTCGCGACGATCTGTTGAAAACAAACGCCGACATCGTCTCGAAAGTTGTGGACGAAGTGGTCAGGCGATCGCCAAACACGATCCTGATCATCGTTTCGAATCCGCTGGATGCGATGTGCCAGGTGGCACTCAGGCGATCGGGATTTCCAAAGCATCGCGTGATCGGAATGGCAGGCGTGCTCGACTCCGCTCGCATGCGCTGCTTTCTTGCCGAAGCTCTCGACGTGTCAGTTGAAAACGTGACGGCGTTTGTGCTTGGCGGACACGGCGACACGATGGTGCCGCTGCCGCGTTTCTCGACGTGCGCAGGTATTCCGATCACGGAGTTGCTGTCGAAAGAAAAAATCGATGCGATCGTGAAACGGACTGCGGGCGGCGGCGCCGAGATCGTGGCCTTGTTGAAAACCGGATCGGCGTACTACGCGCCGTCAGCAGCGGCAGTCGAGATGACTGAATCGATCTTGAAAGACAAGAAAAAGATTCTTCCGTGCGCGGCTTATCTCGAAGGCGAGTATGGCATCAACGGCCTTTACGTCGGCGTGCCGTGCAAACTCGGCGCGCGCGGGCTGGAGCAGATCATCGAGATCAACTTGACTGCGGAGGAGCGGATTGCGTTGCAGAAGAGCGCGTCGGCGGTGCAGGAGTTGGTTGACGTGCTTGGGATCTGAGGCGCGTTGACCACGGATTACACGGATCGATCCGGATCTAGTCTTTGAGCCAGCCGAACAATCCGTGGATGACAGTCTCACGGTTCTCTTCGTAGATCGCGCGGGTCAACGGAATTCCCATCGGACAAGCCTTCACGCAGTTTTGTGCGTTGCCACAGTTGGTAATGCCGTCTTCCCCCATGATTCCCTCGATTCGTTCGTCACGCGTCATCTTGCCTGACGGATGCATGTTGAATAGACGCACTTGCGCGATCGCCTGCGGTCCGATGTAGTTGTCGCCCTCGTACTGCGGACACGCCTCCAGACAACATCCACACGTCATGCACCGCGAATACGCGTAACGCTCCTGCACGTCCTCCTGGTCCATGCGCGGGCCTGGCCCTAGATCGTGAGTGCCGTCCAACTCGATCCACGCGTGAACCCGCCGCAGGTGATTGAACATCTGTTGCCGATCAACCACCAGATCGCGAATGTTCGGAAACTTCGACATCGGCTCGAGCTTGATCGGCTGGTCCAGGTTGTCAACGAGCGCCGAACACGACTGCCGCGCACGTCCATTGATGATCATCGTGCAAATGCCACACACCTGCTCGAGACAGTTCATCTGCCAAACGACAGGTGTCGTTCGCTCGCCGGCCTTGTTCACAGGGTTCTTCTGAATCTCCATCAAACACGAGATGATGTTGAGGTTCGGCCGATACGGAATTTCAAACTGTTCCCAGTACTGCGGCGAGTCGGGATTGGCGCGACGCCGGATATGAATCTCGACGGTCTTTGGTGGAGTTGTGGTTCTTGGATGTGCTGACATATCAGGCCTTCGCGGTCTTCCCCTTGCTGTAATCGCGTTTGCGCGGCGGGATAAACGAGATGTCAACCGGTTCATACGAAAAGACCGGGCCCTCGCCGGAAAACTCCGCGATCGTAGTCTTCAAAAAGTTCTCGTCGTCGCGATCCGGAAACTCAGGTTTGTAATGTGCCCCGCGCGACTCATTGCGATTCAACGCGCCCAGCGTGATCACGCGCGCGAGCTCGAGCATGTTGTCGAGATGACGTGCATGCGGCAACGCCATCGTGGCCCACAGGTTCGAATCGTTGATCGAGATTCGTTTGTAACGATCCATTAACTCCAGCAACTTGTTGTCAGTGGCTTTGAGCTTGTCGTTGTAGCGAATGACCGTGACGTTGTCCGTCATCCACTGGCCCATCTCCTGGTGCAAGAGATACTGGTTCTCGTTTCCGCTCTGGCTAACCAGGCGATCGTTGATCTCCTGCTGGTGCTTCAGTTCCTGCTCGTAAATACGCGAACCGTCCGCGCCGTTTCTTTCCACGTTCTTCGCATACTCGATCGCGGCAGGCGCAGCGATGAAGCCGCCGTAAACACAACTCACGAGGGAATTAGCGCCGAGACGATTCGCTCCGTGAATCGAGTAGTCACATTCGCCGGCCGCGAGCAGGCCCGGAAGATTTGTGCGCTGGTTGTTGTCGACCCAAAGACCACCCATTGAATAGTGCACGCCCGGGAAGATGCGCATCGGCACGTGCCGCGGATCGTCGCCGACAAACATCTCGTAAATCTCGAGAATGGCGCCGAGCTTTCGATCGAGAGTCTCCGCGGGAATGTGCGTCAGATCGAGATAGACCTGGTTCTCACCGCCGATTCCCATGCCGTCGATGCATACCTGGAAGATTTCTCTCGTGGCGATGTCGCGCGGCACAAGGTTGCCGTAAGCCGGATACTTCTCTTCAAGAAAATACCAACGCTCATTTTCCGGAATCGAAGACGGTGGACGAACGTCGCCTTTGTTGCGCGGTACCCAAACACGCCCGCCTTCGCCACGCGCGGATTCCGACATCAGCCGCAACTTGTCTTCGCCCGGAATCGACGTCGGATGAACTTGTATGAACTCGCCGTTTGCATACCTTGCCCCTTGCTGGTAGCACGCCGAGACTGCGCTGCCGGTGCAGACCATCGAGTTTGTCGATTTGCCAAAGATGAGCCCCGGACCCCCGGTGGCGATGATGACTGCGTCTGCGGGAAACGCTTTCAGCTCGAGCGTCTGAAGATTCATCGCGATCAGCCCGCGGCAAACCTGCGCGTCGTCGAGAACGAGCGACAGCATTTCCCAGTGCTCAAACTTCCGCACCTTGCCGTTGACTTCGTAACGGCGGACTTGTTCGTCCAACGCGTAAAGAAGTTGTTGGCCTGTCGAAGCTCCCGCGAAAGCAGTGCGGTGATGTTTAGTGCCCCCAAACCGACGGAAATCGAGTAACCCTTCGTTGGTGCGCGAGAAGGGGACACCCATGCGGTCGAACAGGTAAATAATGGACGGCGCCATTTCGCACATGGCTTTCGCCGGAGCTTGATTGGCGAGAAAGTCGCCGCCGTAAACGGTGTCGTCAAAATGCTCCCAGGTGGAATCGCCTTCGCCTTTGGTGTTGACTGCGCCGTTGATGCCGCCTTGTGCGCAAACAGAATGAGAGCGTTTCACCGGCACCACGGAAAACAGATCGACTGCGTGGCCGCTCTCCGCGATCTTCATTGCGGCTGCGAGACCGGCGAGTCCGCCGCCGACAATCGCGATCTTCATCCCGTTACTAACCATTAATAAATAATTCCTCCTAACAATCCGCCCGGACGTATGAAGGCGACCGCGGCGTTAACGCCGACCAGCAGCAACACCACTCCGAAAGCGATGCACGCGTAACCGGTCAAACGCTGCGCGCGTTCACCGATCGTGATTCCCCAGTCGACGAGAAATAACCAGATACCATTTGCGAGATGCCAGACAGTCGCCGTGATGCCGATCATGTAAACGAGAAAGATCCATAACCTGCGAAATTCACCCGCGACGATGTCGAAAGCCTGATCCGGATGGTGGGCCACCGAGATGCTGTTCAATCCGGGGAGGAGTCCAAACCTGAAGTTGAGCACGTGAAAAGTGATAAATAAGAATAAGATGACGCCTGTAATTCGTTGAATCAGATAAAACCAGTTGCGTGAATATGGATACGCGAGGTTGTTCGGCCGCGCTTCGACTGTGATTACCAGGCCATAGACCGCGTGATAGATTAGCGGAATAAAGATGCCGCCGATTTCCACGAACAGAATGTAAGGAATGGACTGAAGATCCCGGACGGCGTTATTGAAGTCGCCGGGGCCGGTAAGCGCTTTTGAGTTCGTGTAAAAGTGCTCTAAAAGAAAAATTCCAAGAGGAAAAATACCGGAAAGCTGATGCAGCTTGCGCAGGATGAAAGTCCTGCTCAAACGAATAGCCAAGAAAACCCTCCTTTGCCGTGATCTGGATTAGGCAGGTTGTAAACGAGTGTGTCCAAGAGCAATTGAATTATATTGGCAAGTGCAGGAATTTCAAAACCACGGATTAGACGGATGCAGAACGCGGATTTGATCGAAGAGACGCTGGCGAGCATTGCGGCGATGATCAGGAGGCGCGAGGTATCGCCCGTGGAGGTTGCTGAGGCACATCTGGAGCGAATCGCGCGTGTGAATCCGGAGTTGAATGCGATCGTGACGCTTGCGCCCAACGTCATGGAGCGTGCGGGGGCTGCGGAGCGCGCGGTGATGAGAGGCGAAACAGTTGGACCGCTGCACGGCGTGCCGGTCACGATCAAGGACACGATCGAGACTGCGGGGCTGCGCACGACGAGCGGATCAGTGATGCGAAGCGATTACGTGCCGGACCGAGATGCTCCTGCGGTTGCGCGTTTGAAAGCTGCCGGCGCGATCATTCTCGGAAAGACAAACCCCGCCGAGATGGCGATGGATTACACGGCCGATAATCCGGTGTTTGGTCGCACTAATCACCCGTTGAATCACGATCTGACGCCGGGCGGATCGAGCGGCGGCGAGGCCGTTGCGATCGCAACGCACATGTCGCCCGGCGGACTCGGAAGCGATCTCGCCGGGTCCGTGCGAATCCCGGCCCACTTCTGTGGAATCTGTGGTTTGAAACCGACGACCGGACGTATTCCGGGTGAAGGACAATTCCCGCCGAGCAGCGGTCCATATTCACTGGGAGCTGTGATTGGCCCAATGGCGCGACGAGCCGGGGATTTGCGTGTGCTGCTCGGTGCGCTTAGCGACCGCGTTCAATCGTCGCCTGAGCTTCGTGGTTCAAGAGTGGCCTGGTACACGGACGACGGCGTTGCGCCGGTTACGGAAGAGACTGCCCACGCTGTCGCCGCAGCCGCTCGCGCGTTGAGTGACGCTGGATTGATAGTTAACGAGGGACGCCCGCCGCATGTCGAACGCGGATATGAACTCTGGTTGAAGTTGTTTTCACGCGCGTCCGTGGTCCAGCTTCGCAAAGTTTACGCCGGTCGCGAAAGCGAAGGAGGATCGTTTGTGAGTTGGCGGCTCGCAACTGCCGACGACAATCCGCCGCCTACCTTGGATGAATACATCGCCGGCTGGATGGAGCGCGATCGCTTGCGTGAAGAGTTGCTTCGATGGATGGAGATGACGCCGATTATTGTCGCTCCAGTCGGCGCGACTGCCGCCTACGCACACGACACGCTCAAGATCACACTTGGCGGTT
>DASSEB010000420.1:0-11021 GCA_035696765.1 Pyrinomonadaceae bacterium
AGGACGGCCGCGCCTTCATGTACGCCGCCGCTGTCTCTCGCGACGATCTCGATCGTGGAATTAAAGAAGACGTCGTCGACGGTTTGCTCGGTCAGGGCGCGGACGGAGTCGAACCTATCCTCGCCTGCATAGTCGACACCATCAGCGAAAGAGATCGCGAACTGCTCGACGAACTCGATCGCCTCGTGCAGGAGAAAAAACGGGAGTTACGACGAAAGAACTGATGTACGCGTTTCTCGGCATCACTTTGGTCCTGGCCCTGCTGCTGACGATCAACGCCACGGCGACGATGATCGCGGCAGCGTTCGGACGTCTCTGCAAACCGCTGCTCCGGAAATGTTCCGCGCGCACGCGCGCAGAGATACTGTTTGTGATGCGCATCGGGCCGCCCGTCATCGCGCTCATCGCTATCGCTGCTTTCATGGTCCCGTCGTATCTGGCTTACGAGCCACACGCAACGCAGGAAGTCGTTAGTTGGAAACTCGGCGCGCTCGCAACGCTTTCCGCGATCGGTGTGGGATTGGCTATCTCGCGTGGTCTTCGCTCGTGGCTGGCTACGCGTTCGTTACTCAAAACCTGGCTCGCGTCTTCGACGCGCATGGAACTCGAGTCGATCAAGATCCCCACTTTCGTTTTACAGCAACACTCATTTCCGATCATCGCGGTGGTAGGCGCCATTCGCCCGCGACTGTTTATCGCGAACCAGGTGCTCGAGTCACTCAGCGAGGAAGAGCTTGCGGCGACGATCGCTCACGAGTATGGCCACCTCGCTGCCGGCGACAATTTCAAACGCTCCGTGATGCGTGTCAGCCGCGCCGCGCTGTTACTCATTCCCTGCGGTCGATCGCTGGATCGGTCCTGGAGCGAGGCTTCGGAATCCGCGGCGGATGAATACGCAGCGCAGCAGAGTTCCCTTGTCGCGTTGAACCTCGCTTCAGCCCTCGTTCGCATCGCGAGAATGATTCCCAAAGGACAGCTTCAGGCGATGCCGGCTGCTGTCTCGGCGTTTCTGAGTGACGATGCGCCGGGAGTCAAAGTTCGAGTGCGACGTCTGGTCGAGCTCGCCGCCGCTGATCCGCGTCTTTTAGTCAGCAACGCCTCACTCGTTCGTTTCGTGCCCTGGTTTGTGCTCAGTTTGATTGTCGTGATTGGAGTGACAATCGAGAGCCGCCCGCAAGCGCTTGCCGCGGTCCATAGCTTCGTCGAACACGTCGTTGTTGTCTTGAGTTAGAACCACGGATAACAGGGATTTGAAATCCGATTTAAATCCGGATCCAATCCGTGAAATCCGTGGCTAAATAGTGTCGCTACGGTGAATGGTAGTAATTGCAGTTTAGCCTCACAATCTCTCCTTCGAAATCCGAACCTCAGGTGCTCAATATGAGATTCAAAAGCCTGCTTTCCTTGCCGCTGCTCCTCTCTGCTTCGATCACTTTTGCCGTCGCGCAGTCTCCGAACACGGCGTCGATGATCGTCGTCGTCGCGGATCAAACCGGCGCCGTCGTTAAAGACGCAAGGGTGACGGTACTCAACACCGCCACCGGCGCCTCGCGCGAAGCCATTTCAGGAACGGACGGCACCGCAACGTTTCCAGCGTTGTCGCTGACCGGAACTTACACCGTCACAGTCGCGCGGGAAGGCTTCGGCAGTGAAGAGCGCAAAGACTTGACACTGCGTTCGGGCGAGACAGCCACCGTAAAAGTGACGCTGCTCGCCGGCTCACAAACGGCAGAGGTCACTGTATTCGGTACCGCGGAAGGCGTCCGCGCCGATCCGCAGATCGGGCTGCCACTCACCACCGAGCAGATCAACGAGACGCCGATTCTCGGCAGGAAAGTCTCGACCTTGCCGTTGCTCAACTCGGCGTTCCGGCAAGGCAAGGGAACCGGCGACCTCTTCGTCAATCAAACTTACTTCATCACCGGCGCGGGCTCGCGACGCACCACGACATTCACGCTCGACGGCGCGAACAACGACGAAGCGTGGGGTCGCCAGACTGCGGTCGCTACAATCCCGCTCAACGCAATTCAGGAGATCTCTATCCTCTCGAATGCGTTCTCGGCTGAGTATGGCTGGACCGCTGGACCGGCACTCAACATCGTGACGAAGTCGGGCACAAACGACTTTCACGGCGAAGGACTTTTCCTGATTCGTCCCGGCGACTGGCAGGCGGAATCTTTTTCGACAAACGGTTTCTGCCCGAAGTCAGTGCCTACGTGCGTCACTCCCGCGACGCTTCAGGGCATCAGCCCGGTAGACATACCTGACGCGCTGCAACAGTATTCCGCCACGATTGGTGGTCCTATCGCCGAAGATCGGACGTTCTTTTTTGCGACTGCCGATTATACGCGTCAGAACCGTACGACATTTCTTTCAACCACGCTGCCGGCGTTTGTGTTGCCACCGGATGGAAATCTCGAGTACACGGGTCACTATCGGCAGTTCCTTTTCAACGGCCGCGTGGACCACAAGCTCACCGCGAATCAGAACCTGATGTTCCGGATGAATGTCGATCGTTTTTACGATGACAATCCGCAGGACGCGGTTGGTGGAACAAACGCGCCGAGCGTTGCGCGTCGTTACTCGCGCCGCTCGTGGACGGCGCAGGTCAATCACACGACGGTCATCAATCCGCGAGTGCTGAACGAAGCGCGCTTCGCTTACCTGCACGGGGATCCGGTGACGAAGTGGGAAGCACAGAACCTGTCGACAACTTACACGCGTGGCGGCGCAGCGGGTTTTACGATTGGGCAATCGCGCGCCTCTGATCTCTGGGGGCACCAGACACAGTTCTCTGACACGCTCTCGTGGTCCGTTGGAAAACATTACCTGCGTTTCGGCGGCAGCATCATCCGTCACCGCTCAGGTGGAACAGGCAGCGAGCCGGGCACCGCAATCCTCGGGACGTTCACTTTTTTGAACAGTACGACCGCGCCATTCGGGCAGTTGACGCTCGCGGACGTGCAAAGCTACACGCAGCCGATTAACTTCGGCATCAGCAGTTACAACTTGCCGCAATGGCTCAACACGGCGTTCGTGCAGGACAGCATTCACCTGCGCAGCGGTCTAACTTTGGACCTTGGGCTGCGCTATGACCGCCAGACACTCACGGACGCTAAAAAGAACTTCGCGCCACGCATCGGTTTCGGCTGGAACCCGGGCGGCGATTCACGAACGTCGATTCGCGGTGGTTACGCGATGTATTACACGCAGATCCGCTCGAACGCTGTGGCCGGGTATCTCGTCAACGGACTCGATGGATTGACGACCTACACTGCTACTCGAACGCAGACGGGTTTTCCAACTTGCCTCGTGGGCTCATGTCTTCCGGTCGAAGTCGATCCCAGGACGATTCCTGCCATCCAGTTACCCGCTCGCGACGTCACGATCCGCGCCGGCCTGCGAGATTTTTATCGCGAGCAGTTTGCACGCTTCGGACTGAACTTCGATCTGCTGCCGAATTATCCCGACAAACTGGTGAATCCGCGCAGCCAGGTGTTCACCTTCGGCGTCGAGCGTGAGTTCTTCAAAGGCATGTTCTTCGGCGCCGATTATGTACACCAGCATTGGTCCAATCTCGATCGTACGGTCGACTTGAATGCGCCCGCGCCGTTCGCCGACCGTTCGGCGACGAAAACCACGCGCACCGTTGCTGAGGCGAACAAGACGCGACCGATTCTGCCCGCCAACGGCGGTGTGCGCCAGGTGAATGTGATCATGAATCTCGGCGTTGCCGATTACGACGGATTGCAGACGCAGTTCAGTTATCGCGGCAACCGACGCATGTACGCGTCGGTGAGTTACACGTTGTCGAAAGCGACGAATACTTTCGAACCGGACGGCAACGGTATCGGACCGAATGAGAGTCACATCAGTCAACTGGGTGAACAGGAGCGTGGGCCAAGCGTGGTCGACCAGCGCCATCGCGCGGTGATCACGTTCCACTATCGATTCCCGTGGGACTTCACTGCCGGCACCCTTTCGATGTTTGCTTCTGCGCGTCCGTTCAATGCGACGACGGGCGCGGACAACAACGGCGACGGCATCAACAACGATCGTCCTCTGATCGATGGCGTCATTCTCAGCAAGTCGACGTTTCGTGGTACGCCCACTTCGGATGTTGCGGCTTTTGTCGAGAAGCGTTTCCGGTTTTCAGAGAGCAAGGCGATCTTGCTGAGACTCGAAGGATTCAACCTTTTCAATCATGGAAACTTCCTCGGGCGTGGGGTGACGACTTTCGGGCCCGGCGAGACTGCCGCGCCGACGTTCGGGCAGTTTGTTTCAAACGTGGGGACGTCCGCGAATGCCATCCCGGCGTTCGCGAACATCGACCCGCCGCGGATGTTTCAGGTGCAAGCCCGCTTCGTCTTTTAGCCACAGATTTACACGGGTTGACACGGACAAAGAAAAAACAATTCGCGTAGATCCGTGAAATCCGTGGCTAGATTGGTGGCGTTTCTTCGAAGGGCAAATCGGGTTGGTAGCCTTTGTCGCGGTCGGCGACGTAGAGCCGCATCGCGAACCACAGAATCGCGAGAGCGAACGCGATCCAGATTACTGTCCAGAAGATTGGCGGGATTCCGGTAGCATTTGCCATGTTCACTGCGTCAGTCGGCACTGCCGGCCCGAAAGGTGACGAAAGGAAGAAGACTGTCTTCAGATCAAAGAGTGCATTCAGCACACACTGCACTGCCAAAAAGCTGACGAAGAAAGTTGCGACACGCGCACTGGCAAACCGCGCTATCAAAACCAGCCCGACCGAGATAGCAGTTCCCGCCAACAACGTAAACGGGATTCCCGACCATGCATTGAACGAGAAGATCGGTTTGATGAATCCGTAGATCATCGTCAACGCAAAGATCAGAATGCCGCAACTGAGCAGCACAATGCGCGCGGCAATCGCTTTGCGAATGAGTATCAACAACAACGCGCCGAAACCCATCGCACCCAGATAACCGGCACTCGAGATCAGGAATTGTGAAATGAGTCCGCCCTGCGTGGTGTAGGTCTCGCCGCTGGCGTTCGTCGCCACGCTGAGGCTCGAAACGGAATTGCCCGTCAGCAACGCTGCAATCGCGTGTCCACCTTCATGTATGAACGTGACGAAAATTCGGAAAGGATAGGTAAGAAACTCGGCGTAGGGGATGAACGAAAGCACCACTGAAATCGTGGCGGCGATGAGCAGCGTCAAAGCCTGTGGGCGCGCGTCGTGTGAAAGCCTGTATCTCATTTGAAACTCTCCGAATTTCGTGGGATTCCTGTGGGCGTATTCTAGTGCCGAGAACATTAACGCACAATGGCGGCAGGAGGTTCCGCCACGATCCGTGTAATCCGTGGTTAAAGTCGCTGGTAATCGCCTGACTTCCCGCCCGTTTTACTTTCCAATCGCACGTCCGTGATCGTCATCCCTTTCTCCAGTGCCTTGCACATGTCGTAGATCGTGAGCGCGGCGACCGAGACTGCGGTTAGCGCTTCCATCTCCACACCCGTTTGAGCGTTGGTCGACACTTCAGCCTGGAGCGCCACGCCTTCGTCTTCCAACGTCGCTTGCACATCGATGTGGGTCAATGGAAGTGGATGACAGAGTGGGATGAGATCGGAAGTGCGCTTCGCCGCCATGATGCCCGCGAGGCGCGCAGCCTCGAGTGGATCGCCTTTCGGCGTTCGATGCTCGCGCAGTGCAGCTACAGTTTCGCGGTCCATCAAAATCCGCGCGGAAGCCACTGCCCGCCGCGAGGTGATTTTCTTATCTCCGGTGTCCACCATGCGAACGCGGCCTTGATCGTCTACATGCGAGAGTTGAGTCATCGCGAAAAGTAGATACCAAAAACATCGCCGCAGCAAGTGGATCTCGACATCCGGCCGCGTTTTTGTCTATGCTGCTGATCCCCTGTGTTTGAAACTGACAAAGAAGTGCTCGACTGGTATGAGCGGCAGCCGCGCGCTCTGTCAAAGGAGTACGTCAATACCATTCGCTGGAACGAGATTAAAAATCACTCGATCAATCCGGCGTTCATCCCCGTGCTGATCTACATGCGCGACATCGAATACTTCACTGATATGTATTATCAGGAGTTGCGACGTACGCCGACTGGCAAAGATCCGGTGATCAGAAAGTTTATGGACCGTTGGAGTGTCGAGGAGTTGCATCACGGCAATCTCCTGAATCGATTTTTGGAAGAGGCTGGAATTCGGACTGGAAAGAATTGGCAGGTTGAAGCGACACGCAAGATACCGCGGCTGTATTTGATCGGAAGTTATCTGGTGGACCACGCGTCGAGACCGTTTGGAAAATATTTTCACGGCGCGCACATGGTGTGGGGGGCGATCAACGAGATCACGGCGATGAATGCGTACCGCCGGCTTTCAGAGCTTGCGGGCCATCCAGTGCTGAAACAACTGCTGAGTGGGATCGTGCAGGAGGAGTCCATTCATTCGAGCTTCTATTGGAACGTGGCGCGCGTGAAGCTTGGGGAGACAAAGTTTTCGAGAAACCTGGCGCGCTTCATCATCGAGAAATTTTGGACGCCGGTGGGCCAGGGAGCGAAGCCCGAGCGCGAGGCGAACTATGTGATGTCAACGCTGTGGCCGGGCAAAGAAGGGCTGGAGCTGTTTGATAACAAAATCGGAAACCGGATCGAGCGCTTACCGGGGTTTCTGGGATTCAAGGGATTAAGGTTTAAAGTAACCACGGATAACACGGATTAAAATCCGATTTGGATCCCGATTAAAATCCGTGTTATCCGTGGTTACGGTAACCGTACGATACTCACCAACGATCCGGCTTCGATAGATTTTGCGGCCGCGGGCACGATCACGAGTGCAGTTGCTACTGCGAACGCAACGAAGTCTGACGATCCACCCCACTTCAACGGAAACGCGACGACTTGTCCGTCGTCGTTCGTCGTCACTTGCGCAGGCAGGTAACTCTCGCGGTCCGTCGTCCCTTTCACAGCACGGGCCAGCAAAGCGGTCTCCGGTTTCAACGCCGGCTCCGCTACGCCTTGCATTGCCAGCAGCGCCGTGCGCGCGAACAGATTGAACGTCACCGAGACCGACACGGGATTACCGGGCAGACCAAACACGAGTGTGCCGTTCGGTAATCGCGCGAAGACGGTCGGCTTGCCTGGACGAAGCGCGATGCGTTCAAAAAATATCTCCGCTTCCAGTTCCTTGAGTGCTGATTTCGTCAGATCATAGACGCCCATCGAGACGCCACCGGACGTTACGATCACATCGCAACGCTCAGCCGCTTCAGCGATCTGCCGTCGCAGCATTGAAGTTTCATCGCCGGTCAGTGGCAGACGTTCGACCGTAGCCCCGGTTAGTTCTGCGTAAGCGCCGAGCGAGTAGTTGTTGGAATCACGAATCTGGTCCTGTCCGGGTTTTTGATCTACGGGAACGAGTTCGGTACCGGTAGCGAGTACGCCAACGCGTGGCCGGCGATACACTGCGACTGTTGCATAACCGAATGCAGCAAGCACTGCCATGATCGCGGGAGTAATCGTCGTTCCCGCACGCGAGACAACTTCACCGGCCTTTATCTCCGCGCCGCGTTTGACGATAGATTTTCCTGTCTCGACACTTTCGAGTAGTTCGACAACCGTGCCGTCTTTTAATTCGTGAGTCAGTTCGACCTGCTGCACGCTATCGGCGCCTGCGGGGACAGGTGCGCCGGTCATGATCCGCACCGCTTGTCCTTCTTCCAACTGCTGATGCCATCCTCTGCCTGCAGCCGACTCACCGACAATTCGCAAGCGCACCGGCGCCTCTTTCGCGTCCTCCGCGCGCACTGCGTAACCATCCATCTGCGAACGATCGAATGGAGGCAGGTCTGAATCCGCAACGACATCTTCGGCGAGCACTCGCCCCAACGCGTGCACAAGTTTCACCTGCTCGGCCGGCAGCACGGCAGTTTCCTGCCTGACAATCTGGATAGCTTCAGCAACCGAAATCATTCTTGTATGTGCTTTTTGTGCCTCTTTGTGGCTAACTCTTCTGTACTATTTGTGGCCAAAAACCGAAAGGCCGGTTTGGACCGGCCTCTCAAGGTTGGCGGAGGCATTCAGCCTCAATTGGTCACCGTCCTCACCCCGGCAACCACATTCACCGTTAGGAGGATTTTAGTCAAAACGGGCGTGCGGTCAATAGGCAAGGCGATAATTATGTCAGTTGGGCCAGAGGTGTGTACGAACTATGCGGACGACTCGCGTGGACGGCAAGTCTCTGGGTGGCGATTGAAGTAAGTGGCGGAGCCGACGGGACTCGAACCCGCGACCTCCGACGTGACAGGCCGGCGTTCTAACCAACTGAACTACGACTCCGCAAAACTCATTTTTTGGTAGGCACGGAGGGACTCGAACCCCCAACCTCTTCCTTGTAAGGGAAGCCGTCTACCATTGACGTACGTGCCTTCGTTAGGACCGACCCTGCCGTCAGCCCTGCTCTTCAACAGACGGTAATCCCGTCAACAATCTGTCGGGCACGTCTCTTCGCAAAAAGCGAGTCGTCATGCTATGAGAACCCGGCAGGAGTGTCAAGCCTGTTAACGCTGCCGCAATCGTGCGTCATTCAACTTGTCGGCGCCCAAAATTCCACACAGATTCCCCACCAAACTTCGCATAAGGACATTGAGTTGACGTTCGGGATTAAGCGCGGGAGTAGGGCGTCGCCAGTCCCCTCACCAAGACGGCGACGCCCTGAACCCACACTCTGGGCTGTGGTGTGGGGCTGCTCAAAGTTCTTTCACGTTACAGAACTTCGGCGTGTGCGGGTTATATCTGCCGTCAATCCGCGCTCGCAACGGTTGAAGAAAACGTGAAATGCCTAACTCGAATGAAAGAAATTTTCATCGAGGCCGAGGCACACGTGTCCCTTCTCGCCGCAACGCAAGTCGTACGGGCCGAATGAGATCTAGCCGTAAACCACGCCAACCATCGTCAGCAGGATATCGGTAGTAATGTCATCGGTGGTCGTGGTCGTAGTCGAAGTCGATGTGGATGTTGAAGTTGTAGTCGTTTTCGGAGCCGGCGCGCCTGGAGTTTCGATATGCCCAGCAAACACAGAGACAGCAAGCATCAGGCTGAGCATCGCGCTGGCGCTGATTCGGCGTAAGGTTTTCACTTTCGGTGCCTCCCAAGAGAGATGAAAAAATTTTTCATCAACGTAGATCAGTGCGAGTTTTCTTGCAAGAGCGCGGCGTACTGCGTAAGATTTGGCCGCTAAGTTTTTTTCCTTGCATCCGATGTGAAAGTGAGCACTCATGACCTTACCGCCCGCACTTCTGCGCGAACTGGAACACCCAAGTCTAACTGTGGATCGACGTGCAGAGTTGTGCTGTGACGCAGCGAAGGAACTCGAGAATAAAGGCGAGTATGAGGACGCGCAGAAAATTCTTAGCGGGTACTGGCAGCGGATTGGCGAGCATCCGAAAGTAGCAGGCCTGGAGCCAGGCGCAGCCGCCGAGGTGCTCTTGCGCGCCGGAGTGCTAACCGGAATTATTGGCACCCAAAATCGGATCGTCGATGCGCAGGAAAGAGCCAAAGACCTACTCACTGAAAGTCATGCCATCTTTGAATCGCAACGCAACAGAAAAAAGATAGCAGAAGTACAGACGGAGCTCGCTCTTTGTTACTGGCGCACAGGTGAAATCGAAGAAGCCCGAGACTTACTCAAAGAAGCTCTTTCATTTCTAACGATCGATAGCGAACTGAAAGCAAAGGCCATCATTCGAATGGCTATAGTCGAGCGTGGCGCGGCCCGTCACGATAGAGCGTTGCGGCTCCTTACGAATCACGCTCCGCTGTTTGACAGAATTCACAACGAAACACTGAAGGGCAGCTACCACGACACACTCGGAAATGCGCTCGAGGATCTGTCGGTACTAAAGAAGCGAAGTGATTATGTAGACCGCGCTTTGATTGAGTATGCGGCGTCGAGTTATCACTTCGAACAGGCGGGACACAAAGGTTATCTCGCGAGTGTCGAGAACAATCTCGGCGTGCTCTATTTCAAGATCAATCGATGCGAAGAAGCACATAAGCACCTGGATCGTGCGCGTCGCATTTTCGCGAGCCTTAAAGACGCCGGCACAGTGGCCCAGGTTGATGAGACTCGCGCTTGTGTGTTTCTGCAACAGGGACGCGTAATCGAAGCTGAACGGGTAGCACGTTCGGCAGTGCGTAATCAGGAGAAAACCGGCAGGCACGCGCTTTTGGCAGAAGCTCTGGTAACGCATGGCAAAGCGTTGGCTCGACTGAAAAGATACAGCGCAGCGTTATTCGCTTTTCGCCGCGCGTTCGATTTATCTCAGCTCACTGGAAACGTCACGAGGGCAGCAGACGCCGCGCTTGCCGCGTTTCAAGAAATCGCAGAGCGTTTAGTTGTATCGGAAGGTGGTCCGCCTAGTTCCGGGCGTGGATGGAGTCACGACAAACGAGCAATGGAGCACGACCTCATCAAGCTCGCTTTGGAACAGGCTAACGGCAGCATCACTCACGCCGCCTACAACCTTGGAATATCGTATCCGTCGTTGAGCTATATGCTGCGCACGAGATACAAAGACTTGCTCAACGAACGCACTCCGATACGGCGTCGCCCGCGCAAAAGCCGCCCCAGTGTTGGACCTTTTAGCTTGCAAAACTAAGCGCGCCGCTCTGGTTTTGCAGTTCAGCCGCCAGCGGTTTATATTCTCCCCACGAGAGCCCATCCCGTTTTATCGCCATGTCAATATTTACAAAACTCAACCGTCGTTTGCCCGCGCTGCTTGTTCTCCTGATCGGGATCTGCCTGATAGTTGAAGCAACACGCGCGCAGCAGATTACCCAACAGCCGACGCAGCGACCGCGGCGGGTCAATGGAACTGAACAAACAACGGAAGCGAAGAAGGGTTCGGATGAGGTGGACGAAGGTGATGTCGTCAGGGTTGATACGCAACTCGTCTCCATTCCCGCAGTCGTGACCGACAGCTCGGGTCGTCCGCTCGCAGGACTGCGTCCGGAAAACTTTCGCATCACCGAAGA
>DASSEB010000421.1:0-5194 GCA_035696765.1 Pyrinomonadaceae bacterium
CATTTACGTATTCACTATTCGACAGCGCGTCGTAGTGGTTCTTAAACTCCGGCCGCTGCACAAAAGCGTCGGTGTAAAGCGCCTTGCTGAGCACTTCAGACTGCGGCGACTGCGCGCCACCTACCAGCGCCATGTCAGGCACAAACTCCGCATAGGTTGGACGGCGGTCGAAGCCGACTTCATAGAACTTATAAGCAAAGTAACCTCGCCCGCGAAACTCTTCCGAAAGGAAGAAGCCGGAGGAGACGTGCACGCGATCGCAAGTGGGATTGTCAAACTCACCGAAACCGTTATTCGGACAATTGCCGAGCGTCTCGGTCCAATTGGCGAGACCGGTGCTGTCCGGCAAGCGGCCGAGGAAGTCGATGTACTGCTGCGTGATGAAGAATGTCACGCCATCGATCGGGTTCTGCGTTGCGGGAACAGTATCGTTATCGACGATTGTGATCGTCGCTGTATTCGGCGTGTCGAGGAAAGCTCCATCGGGTCCGTGCAAACTCACGGTGAAGGTTTCATTACCTTCGACAAGCGCATCATCGACGATTGGAATCGTGAATGTTTTGGAGAATTCTCCGACCGGGAATTGTGCTGTGCCGACGACGGTGCCGTAATCGCAACGTTCAGACGCTTTGCCGTTCGCCAGCGCGCAGTCTTGCAAGCCGGCTGTATCACTGGTGGTTAAGGTGACAGTAGCTGCTTTCAACGTTATGCCCGAACGAGTGACTGTCACATTCACAAACCCGGCGCCTTCATTCACGCTGATGGCAGCGTCGGCGAGTTGCACCGAAGAGTCATCATTATTAATGAGTACGTTGGTGCTGGAATTGAAGAGCGTCGCGTTGGTGACATTCGTCAGGAGTATGTTGAACGTTTCGGAAAATTCGACGGTGGTGTCTCCGTTTATCTGAATGTTAACTGTCGCCGATGAAGCTCCCGCCGGTATGGTGAAAGTTCCAGAGGCGGCAACGTAGTCGCTTCCCGCGGTGGCTGAGCCATCCTGGGTTGCATAGTTAAGGGTCACGACCTGGACCGAAGGGTTGGTCAGACTCAATTTGAAAGCAACATTCGTAGTACCCGAGTCGCCCTCTTCAACGCGAATAATCGTTGGCGTAAAAGCGAGAGGCTTGGGGTCGTTATCGAGAATCGTAACGGTTGCCGTCGTGGGCGGGCTGAGAATGGCCGACTGAGTCGGGCTACTCAAGGTGAGATTGAATGTCTCATCTCCGTTTTCAAAAAGGTTGTCGTTAATGATCGGAATGAAAATGGTTTTCGTTAACTCGCCTGCTGCGAAGGTGAGAGTACCGCTCATCGCGGTGTAATCGGAGCCGGCGGTTGCCGTTCCGTCACTGGTCGCATAATTGACGGAAACAGACCCTGACACGTCACCTGTTCGAAGGATCTTTACCGGCAAGCTCGGGGTCGCTTCAGATATGGAATACTTATCAGACTCAACCTGGAATGCGATCTGAATCGGCTCTGCTTTTGACACCAACTCGGTCTGTACCAGGTAAACCTGACTGGGTTCCTGAAAGCCAGATGGCGGCACTGTATTGAACGCGAGACCGTTTACGCCCCACCGCACCAGATTCACAGGTAAGTCAGTAATACCGGGCAACAATATCGAACCGATAAGCACAAAGGTGTTTGAATCGTAGGCTCGTATAAGGGCGCCACTTCCAACGGTAGTGAACGCAAAATAGACCCGGTGATTTTCAGCATCGACGCACATCGCCGTTGCCGAGCCTGTACCCTGAAATGTTCCGACTAGCGTCCTGCTTTCCGGGTCTGCCACACGGCCTCCGCCCGAATACACCAACCCGTTCGAAAACTTCAATTCGTCCCCGGAATCTCCGCCCGTCAAAAGAGCTCCGGTAACAGTTGACGTTGTGGCGCCGGATGAATCAATCACGAACTTTACGAAGTCGAAAAAGTTTGCAGAGTTATTGAATCCGTACAGGATTGACGCGTTGCTGCCAAACTCGATCGGTCCGACAGTAGGAAATGGATTGCCGGTGTTTGGACGTTTGACACCATCGTCGTAGATCGCAACGACGTTGCCGAACACTCCGGTGCTGATCGCTAACGACTGCGGACTTCCCGGAACAACTTCCATGTCTTGCGGACGTTGCGCGCTGGTATTGAACTGTAGACCGGCAGTTCCGGTTAGTACATCAAACCGGCGCGCAGCGTTTGCGCCATCGAGATGCACCCACAGCGTTTGGCCATCATTGGAAATTGCAATCTTGTTCGGCTCGCTTCCAATGAAGGTTGATGGCCCAACTGCTGCGGTTTCAGGAACAATCTTCGTTATGCTGTTGCCGTTAACACCAGCACTGCCCGGTACGCTCGCATAAAGTGCCTGCGTCGCGGCGCTGTAGACGAGATTGTTGGCGGGCAGGTTTACTCGCCTGAGAAACGTCGGAACGTATGGCGGAGTCGGCGACGGTGTTGGAGACGGGGTTGGGGTCGGAGATGGAACGGACACAGCGGGATTCACGAGCGCAGTCTCGATGAGAAACAGCTGGCGATTGTTCGTCCGAAACGCTAATCCGTTGGTGCCCCATCGAACCAGGCTGGTAGGAGTATCAGTTACACCTGGCAAATTGACGAAGCCGAGCGGAAGAAACGTATTGATATCGAAAGCTCGCAACTGAACACCTGAACCATTATTCGTCAAAAAATAGACGCGGCCATTCGCTGAATCGACGGCAAGAGCACTGGCGAAGCCAACCGAGAAAGTTCCTAGCAGATCTCCGGTAGTGGGATTGACCACTTGACCCGTAGAACCATACAAAAGGCCGTTATCGAAGATGAAAGAGCTTCCGACTGTGAGGTTATTCGTGCCGGTTACGGTCACGCCCGACCCATCGACTGTCATCGTCGTGACGCTGCTGCCGCTGCGGTTGCCGTAGAGAATCGAGGGCGATCCGAAAGCAAGAAAATCAGCTCCGTCTGCGCCGCCCGGGCCAGTGTTTGGGCGCTGTACGCCGTTATCAAAAATCGCAACACCCGCTTCTGCCGGCACAGTGAAGTGTAGCAGCCGGGCTACGGCGACAACGGACGGATTACCGGGAGCGACCGCGATGTCGCTGAACGAATAAGGACCAGTCGTGTTGTCGCGTCCGACAGGAAACTGCGCGCCGGCAGTGTGAGTGGTGATGTTGTAGCTGCGTATCGATGACGCGCCGTCCAAGCCGACGTAAAGTGTCTGGCCATCATCTGCCTGGGCCAACTGTGTTGGTTCGCTGCCGATAAAGGTTTGGTTAGGGATGGTACCCATCACCGGATCAATTTCGGCGACGCTGTTTCCGGTGCTGCCTTCGTTGCTCGGCACACTCGCATACAACCTTTGCGTGGTCTGGTTGGAAACGAGATCGTTCGTGCTTAACGCCATTTGTCGAACGAACGCAGCTGCTTCCGGTGAAGGGGACGGAGACGGTGTTGGCGCAGGTGTCGGCGTCGGAGTCGGGATCGGTTCCGCTGACGGAATCAGCGAAGTTTGAATGATGAATAACTGATTGCCCGTGGTAGCGAAAGCAAGCCCATTCGCGCCCCACCGCACAAGCGAAATAGCAATCCCGTTTACGCCGGTTATATTGAGTGAACCGAGTAAAACAAAAGTATTGGTGTCGAAAGCTTTGAGCGTTAAGGTGCCCGAGGTTAGATCCTGCACGAGGTAGAACGCCCGTCCGTTTGCGACATCCGGGACAAACGGCGTAGACGTACCGCCAGACGTAACGTTGGCGAACGTGCCGAGTATCGAATTAGTGTCAGGGTTTACTACCTGGCCCACCGAATTGAAAAGCAGACCACCTGCGAACTTGATGCGTCCACCGAACAGGTGGTTCGAAGAGCTGAGCGTGACCCCGTTCGCATCGATTGCCAGAGTCTGGAAAAGGCTATCGAACTGACCGGTAGCGTAAAGTTTCGAAGCAGAAGCAGAAAAGGCAAGTGAATCACTCTCGAGTACGACGTTCGGACGAGGAACGCCATTGTCGAATACCGCCACTCCACCTAATTGCGTTCTGCCTACCGCTAACAGATTCGGATCGCCCGGAGCGACAGCCAAATCATTGACCCCGTAACGACCTGAGTTCGGATCTTGACCGGTCGAGAACTGGAGGCCGGGCGTGTTCGTGAGGACATCGAAGCGCCGGATCGCTCCTGCTCCGTTAAGTGAGGCATAGAGGCTGTGTCCGTCATCTGACAGCGCAAGCTTCGTCGGTTCACTGCCAATGAACGTCGCGTTACTCACTATGCCGGTCGACGGATCGATAGTCGCGATGCTATTGCCGTTGCTGCCGGCGGTGCTCGGAACACTGGCGTAAAGCTTCCCGGTGGAGCTGCTGTAAACCAGATCGTTAACCGCTAGCGGAATCCGTCGGATGAAATGCGCTGGTCCATCGAAAGGGGCCAGCGGCGCGGTATTCGCCGCTGTCGTTGCTAGAGAGATCAAAGCAACGAAGCCGGTAATAGTGATGAGTAGTAGGAGCGCTAGTTTTTTACGACGCATTATGGTTTTGACTTACGTTAAGACAGATCTCACGGCCCGAAGCGGTGCCGGTACTCATCAGAATAGATGAAGCCGAAGATCATGTGCCGGGAGTTGCTCGGGTCGGCAGTCAGCGTGGTGACCCAGTTGTTATAGCCAATCGAATCGGGGTCACGCCGCAGGTAGCCGAAGTACTGCATCGCCACAAAAGCGCGGATGAAGAACTTGTCCGTCACCGTTTGCAGCTCGACTATTTCGCGCAACACCTGTGCGCGCGTCTTTTGATTTTGATTCAACGCGTCGATCAGTGCCGCCTTGTTGGTCAGCACCACTTCCGCATTCGTCTCGAGTGCATTTACGTATTCACTATTCGACAGCGCATCGTAGTGATTCTTAAACTCCGGCCGCTGCACAAAAGCGTCGGTGTAAAGCGCCTTGCTGAGCACTTCGGACTGCGGCGACTGCGCGCCGCCGACGAGGGCCATGTCAGGCACAAACTCCGCGTAGGTTGGACGCCGGTCGAAGCCCACTTCATAGAACTTGTAAGCAAAGTAACCACGACCGCGAAACTCTTCCGAAAGGAAGAAGCCGGAGGAGACGTGCACGCGATCGCAAGTGGGATTGTCAAACTCACCGAGACCGTTATTCGGACAATTGCCCAAAGTGTCGGTCCAATTGAGGAGACCGAGGTTGTCAGGCAAG
>DASSEB010000422.1:0-13288 GCA_035696765.1 Pyrinomonadaceae bacterium
CTTGCCTGACAACCTCGGTCTCCTCAATTGGACCGACACTTTGGGCAATTGTCCGAATAACGGTCTCGGTGAGTTTGACAATCCCACTTGCGATCGCGTGCACGTCTCCTCCGGCTTCTTCCTTTCGGAAGAGTTTCGCGGGCGAGGTTACTTCGCTTACAAATTCTATGAAGTCGGCTTCGACCGCCGTCCAACGTACGCGGAGTTTGTGCCTGACATGGCCCTCGTCGGCGGCGCCCAATCGCCGCAGTCCGAAGTGCTCAGCAAGGCGCTTTACACGGATGCTTTTGTGCAGCGGCCGGAGTTTAAGAACCACTACGATGCGCTGTCGAATAGTGAATACGTAAATGCGCTCGAGACGAATGCGGAAGTGGTGCTGACCAACAAGGCGGCACTGGTCGACGCGTTGAATACGAATCAGAAGACACGCGCACAGGTGCTGCGCGAGATAGTGGAGCTGCCAACCGTGACGGACAAGTTCTTCATCCGCGCTTTTGTGGCGATGCAGTACTTCGGTTACCTGCGGCGTGACCCGGATACGATTGGCTATAACAACTGGCTCAACACGCTGACCGCCGACCCGAGCAACTCCCGGCACATGATCTTCGGCTTCATCTATTCAAATGAGTACCGGCATCGCTTCGGGCCGTGAGGAGCGAGACAGGATTAGCGCAACAAATAAACCAAAGCTATTGTTAACAGCCCGACCAATATCACTGCAGGCACAAACCGTCTCCAAACCAATCTGTCGATCATCGTCTCGGCTTCGACATTCCACGCGCACTTCGGACAGCCGCGCGCCTCTCGCTCCAGAACGTTCCCACAGTCTCGACACGTCTTATCGCTCACAGTGATTTGCGGCCCATACACCGCATGCACTACTCTACTGGACCAGGTTCCAAATGAGCGAGCCACAGCTTAAATCCCTCGATCCATCCCCTGATCCTGGTCGTTGGCTGGACGAACACGGCGACTATCTTTTCAAGTACGCGGTGTTCCGACTGCGCGACGATAACGCGGCGGAAGACGCCGTGCAAGAAACTTTTCTTGCGGCGCTCAAGGCCTACCGGCAATTCGAAGGGCGCGGTTCAGAACGAACCTGGCTCGTCGGAATCTTGAAACACAAGGTGGTTGACCATTTCCGCCGGCTCGGGCGGGAGGCCCCAATCGGAGAGGAAGTTGACGAAGGCCCGGAGCACCGCGAGTTCTTTGAAAGAACTGATCAATGGCAGGGTCATTGGAACGCGGCACGCGCGCCAAGTGAATGGCACGCCTCGCCGGCGGAGCTGCTGGAGCGAGACGATTTTTGGAAAGTTTTTAGTGACTGCCTGTCGCCCTTGCCGCAGCGCACTGCCAGCGCCTTCACGATGCGTGAGGTTGACGGTCTCAAAAGCGAAGAAATCTGCGAGATTTTGAGTATCAAAACAAACAATCTTTGGGTAATGCTTCATCGCGCCCGGCTGCATTTGCGCAATTGCCTGGAGATGAACTGGTTCAAACGCGAACGCTGACACAACGATGAACCTCTACGACAACCTTAAACATCGTGTTCGCTACTATCTTTTACGCACGCTGCCCACGTGCCGGCAGACAGTCGAAAAAATCTCGCAATCGATGGAACGGCGGTTGACACTCCAGGAGCGATTCAAAATCAAGCTGCATTTATGGATTTGCGCGTGGTGCCAGTGGTACCTCGAACACCTGCAACTGATTCGCACCACTGCTCGCGCGAAAGGTGACGAGGCAATCGATCTGGCGCCGGGAGTCGCACTTTCCGACGAAGCACGCGAACGAATTCGCCGCAAGCTCACCAACCTAAACTAAGCCGGGCCACAAACAAGCACAAAAAGCACAAGGATGGTTCGTCCATCTTTGTGCTTCTTTGTGGCTGTAAGGATTAGCCCGTGTTCACCGACAACTGTTTTTAAGCGTGATCGAATGAAAACGTTTTACTTAAAGATTAGAACCGCAGTGAGACGATGGCTTCTTCGATCGCTCCAACCGTGCCGGCAGATGGTTGCGCTGATGTCCGAATCGATGGACCGGCGGCTTGGCCCTTGGGAATACGTACAATTGAAATTACACCTCTACGTCTGCGCCTGGTGCGCGCACTACCTCAAACAGATCAAATTCTTCCGCCAGCTTCTCCGCGAAAAGTCTCAGGTTTGACAGTTATCTTCCTGTAAGGATTCACCACTACCAGCGACTACTAGCACATGTTAGTCGTGAAGAAACATTGGCCCGAATACTTGATGGAAGCAATCGAACTCGGGCTGTTCATGTTCTCGGCCTGCGCCTTCACAGTCTTATTGTTTCATCCATCGTCGCCGGTTGCTCAAAGCATTCCCGATGGTGTGTTGCGCCGAGTGATGATGGGAATGGCGATGGGGTTGACGGCGATTGCAATCATCTTTTCACCACTGGGCCAGAGATCCGGTGCTCATTTCAATCCGTCGGTGACGTGGACTTTCTTTCGACTCGGCAAGATAGAAGCGTGGGATGCAGCCTTCTACACACTCTTTCAATTCACCGGCGGTATCGCCGGCGTAATGCTCGCATCAGTCACGCTCGGCAGGTTGGTCGCGCATCAGTCGGTCAACTACGCCGCAACGCTTCCCGGACCGAATGGACCAATCGTCGCGTTTTTCGCCGAGTTCCTGATGTCCTTCATTCTGATGTCGGTAGTTCTCACTGTTTCTAACACAAAACGATTCGGACGGTGGACCGGAATATTCGCCGGTGCACTCGTCGCAACCTACATCACCTTTGAGTCGCCGATCTCCGGCATGAGTATGAATCCGGCGCGCACCTTCAGCTCCGCCGTTAGCGCACGCCTCTGGATGTCACTCTGGATTTATTTCATTGCGCCGCCGCTTGGCATGTTGCTGGCGGCGGAAGTTTATCAACGGCTGAACCCGAAGCCCGCAATCGCTTGCGCGAAGCTTCATCACCATAACAACAAGCGTTGCATCTTTCGGTGCAACTTCGAACCCACTAATTAAAGGAGAACGAAATCATGAGACGTCTAATGCAAGCACTCAGTCTGGCGCTGCTGACCGCATGCGGCCTGGCCCAGTTTCCCGTAGCGATGGCAACGCGCAAAGCCGAGCCGACTAAATTCATCGTTCGCGTGGAAAACATTTCCAACCCGGAAGGGATGACGGCTTCCAACGGCGAAAAGTTTCCGTTTGCGTTATCGCCCGGCATGTTCGTGTTGAGCGAAAAGAAGGCGCCGCTGTTCACTGAAGGAAAACCCGCCGCCAACGGCCTGGAGATGCAGGCCGAAGACGGCGATCCGACGGGATTGGTGAAATCGCTGGAAGCAATGAATCACGCGTCGAACCTGCACGGAGTTTTCAATACGCCGGTTGGCGCGACGGGTGCTGGTCCAATCCGTCCGGGTGACAGTTTTGAATACACAGTTACCGCAACGCCGGGCATGAAACTGTTCAGCACGATGATGTTTGGCCAGTCAAACGATTGGTTTTACGCGCCGGGACCGAACGGCATCGCACTGTTCGACGCCAAGGGCAATCCGGTCAATGGCGACGTCACAGACCAATTCTACTTGTGGAATGCGGGCACTGAAAAAGACGAGGAGATTGGCATCGGCCCTAACCAGGGACCACGACAGAAAGCGACCAACACCGGCGTTGACGAACACGGCGTGGTGAGTCGCGTAAATGATCCGCGGTGGACCGCGAGGAACACCGAGTTCTTCCGCGTCACCATCACACCCGAACCGGCGATGTGATCCACAACCCAACCCGACCGGAGGACAAATCATGAAACTCAAAACGACAATCGCAGCTTTAATTCTGTTGAGCGCCGCCGTCGTAGCGAACGCGCAAACAGTCGAGAAGAAAGCGCTGACACTGGACGGCGCGAAAAAAGTAATTGCCGGGGCAGTCGCGTATGCAAAGAAGAACAACGCGCCGGGCGGCGTGATCGCAGTCGTCGATGACGGCGGCAATCTGATCGCGCTTGAACGGATGGATGGAACATTTGCCGCCGGCGCGAATATCTCGATCGGCAAAGCACGCACGGCCGCGCTGTTCAAACGTCCGACCAAAATGTTCGAAGACACCATCAAGAACGGGCGCACGGCCTTGATTGCCCTGCCCGACACTTTCTTCACGCCGTTGCAAGGCGGAATTCCAATCGTGATCGATGGGCAAATCGTTGGCGCCGTCGGTGTGAGTGGCGCCGCCAGTGCGCAACAAGACGAAGAGATAGCCATCGCCGGAGCAAATGTTTTGGCGGCCGACGCAAAGATAAGTGCGCTAACGACCGATGAAAAGAGGAAGCCATGAACATAACGCGAATTCTCAACGTGATGTTTGCCCTGGCGATAGCAGCAGCGCTTTACGTTGCCCTTTCTTCGGACTTCGCCTATGCGTCGCGGCCGGTCAATACATCGGCTGAAGTTCCATCGGGCAAGCCGGCCGCGATGATTGATCTCGGTTCCGTCGATGGAGTGCAGGCTGTCAAAGGTGATTGGCGCTACAGCGACACTAAGATCGTCGAAGCTGATTTTCGTGGACCAGGAGCAGACAGGCAGCCGACCGGCGCTCCCGTCAAAACTTACGATTACACGCCTCATGCAGGCGGTGCGGACTTCGACGATTCGAAGTGGGAAGTGATTAGTCCGACCACTCTGGATCAGCGTCGCGGGAATGGACGGCTCGGCTTCAACTGGTATCGCATCAAGCTGACGATTCCCGATCGCGTCGGTGATTTTGATCCCACCGGCTCGACGGCAGTCTTTGAAACGTCACTCGACGACTACGCCGAAATCTGGGTTGATGGCGAGCTGTCTCGTGCATTGGGACAGTCCGGCGGTTCGGTTATCGCCGGTTGGAACGCCGAGAATCATCTAGTCGTTGGACGCAACGTCAAACCGGGCCAACAGATTCAGCTCGCAATCTTCGGAGTCAATGGTCCGCTTTCAAACCCGCCAACGAATTTCATCTACATTCGCTACGCGAAGCTCTCGTTTTACAAGACCGAGCCTGGTCCGGTGGCGCTGACACCGAGCGAGGTGAATGTCGAAGTCGTGCGGAATGACAGCGGTATCGACGAAATCGTTGGGCCTAATCCGAAGTTGTTCAAACTCGCCGACGGATTCAAGTTCACGGAAGGTCCAATCTGGATCAATAAGGACGGCGGCTATTTGCTGTTCAGCGATCCCAATGCCAACACGATTTACAAGTACCAGGACAGCAAGCTGGAAGTGTTTCGTACGGCGAGTGGTTATACCGGCGCCGACATCGCGGAGTATGGCCAGCCTGGTTCAAATGGTCTGACACTAGACCCGCAGGGACGCCTGACCATCAATCAGCATGGTAATCATCGCGTGGTGCGGGATGAGAAAGACGGAACACAGACCGTTCTCGCGGACAGCTACGACGGTAAGCGGCTCAATAGTCCCAACGATCTAGTTTACCGTTCAGACGGCACACTCTTCTTTACCGATCCGCCCTTCGGCTTACCAAAGTTCTTCAACGATCCGCGCAAGCAGCTTCCATTTAGCGGTGTCTACTCGCTGTACAAGGGCAAGTTGCAACTCGTCAGCAAAGATTTCACTGGCCCAAATGGCATCGCGCTTTCGCCGGATGAAAAATACCTGTACGTCGGCAACTGGCCTGTCAGCGAAGCCGGCGACAAAAACAAAGCCATCATGCGCTACGAAGTGCAGCCGGATGGAACTCTGCGAAATGGAAAACTCTTCTTCGATTTCACGAACGCGGAGGGCGAAGACGGCCTCGACGGAATCAAAGTCGATCAAAAGGGCAATCTCTACGTGTCGGCGCCGGGCGGATTGTGGGTGATCTCACCGCAAGGCAAACACCTCGGCACGATCGTCACACCAAAGCACGCGCACAACTTTGCGTTTGGCGATGCAGATGGCAAAACGCTCTACATTTGCGCCCGCTCCGGTTTGTATCGCATGCGCTTGAACATCCCAGGCGTGCGACCCTAAGCCAATTCGGGCGCAAGAAGGCACAAAGGCACAAAGAACAATTTATGGTTTTTGTGCTTTTTTGTGGCTGATTACATGTAAGGAAACACGCGAGCCTTCGACTAACAGCTGGAAGTACGAACCCAAAACAAACTGAGGAGATTTAGGTCATGAGAAAGATTTTAGTTGTGCTGGCAATCATCGTCGCAATCGGAGCCTGGTATGCATTTCGTCCGGAGCGACTGTTCATTAACCAGCGAGTCAACGAGCAGTTTCCGACTACAGCAGCGGCTAGTACCAAACTCGCAACCGGTGTATTTCACAGCGGCGCCCACGAGACGAAAGGCACTGCGGCCGTGTTCCAGCTTGCGGATGGAAAGAAAACTCTGCGGCTGACGGATTTCGCAACGTCGAATGGTCCGGATGTGCACGTCTATCTTGTCGCCGTCGATGATGCCAAAGACAACGACACGGTAACGAAGGCTGACTTCGTCGACATCGGTACTCTGAAAGGCAACATCGGCGATCAGAATTATGAACTGCCGGCGAATGCGGACCTCGCAAAGTATCGCGCGGTCACGATCTGGTGCAAGCGCTTCAGCGTGAACTTCGGCACCGCGCCATTGATGAACGATTCGATGCAGTCAATGAAACGGTAATTACCTGAGCGTAAGCGAAAGGGAGTGAACGCCATGACGAACAGTAACCATTACGACGTCATCATCATCGGCACCGGCGCGGGCGGCGGCACGCTGGCTTACAAACTCGCGCCCTCCGGCAAAAAGATTCTCCTGCTCGAGCGTGGAGATTACGTGCCGCGTGAAAAGGACAACTGGAGCACGCGCGCCGTAAACCTCGAAGGGAAATACAACACCAAGGAGCCCTGGCGCGACAAGGACGGCAAAGAGCTGCATCCGCATACGAATTATTTCGTCGGCGGCAATACGAAGTTTTACGGTGCGGCTCTCTTTCGCTTACGCAAAGAAGATTTCGGCACGATTCGACATCACGGCGGCATCTCTCCTGCCTGGCCCATCAGCTACGACGAACTGGAGCCGTATTACACGCAGGCCGAACATCTTTACCACGTGCATGGAAATCGCGGTGAGGATCCAACGGAGCCCTGGACTACCCAGCCGTACAGATATCCTGCCATTAGCCACGAGCAGCGCATTCAACATCTCCACGATGATCTCGAACGAGCCGGGCTGAAGCCGTTTCACGTTCCGCTCGGAATTCGACTCGACGAAAAGAACGCGCGCAAGAGCCTGTGCATTCGCTGCAACACCTGCGATGGTCATCCTTGTTTGATCGGCGCCAAGTCTGACGCGCAAACGATCTGCGTCGACCCCGCGCTCGAGCACAAGAACGTGTCACTCTTAACCAACGCCAAAGTGATGAAGCTGGAAACGAACGGCAACGCGCGCCAGGTCAGCAAAGTTATCGTCGAGCGCAACGGCGTCCGCGAAGAGTACTCGAGTGACATCGTCGTGGTTTCGTGTGGTGCGGTTAATTCAGCAGCGTTGTTGTTGCGATCCGCGAATGATAGTCACCCGAAGGGTCTCGCTAACGGATCAGACGTTGTCGGCCGTCACTACATGGGTCACATCAACTCAATACTCATGGCGCTTTCGAAATGTCCCAACCCAACCATCTTTCAAAAGACCCTCGCAATCAACGACTTTTATTTCGGCTCGCGCGATTGGGACTATCCGATGGGCCACATTTCTTTCGTGGGCAAGCTCGACGCCGACACGCTGAAGGCGGGCGCGCCCGCAATCGCTCCCGGGTGGTCCCTGGATTTGATGGCGAAACACTCCCTCGACTTTTGGTTGACCTCGGAAGATCTACCCGATCCTGAGAACCGTGTGACTGTCGATCGCGATGGTCAGATTCGCGTTAGTTACAAGCTGAACAACGTCGAAGGCCACGATCGATTGAAGGCACAGTTGCAGAAAGCGATGAAGCAAACCAATTGCGACATTCACGGGCATGAGTGCCATCAAGGTCTGTTTGCTCGCAATCTTTATGTCGGCCAACGCTTGCCGCTCGCCGCTGTCGCACACCAGAACGGCACCGTCCGTTTTGGGGATGATCCAAAGACCTCCGCCCTCGACCGCAATTGCAAAGCTCATGAAGTCGAGAACCTTTACGTCGTCGACGCGAGCTTCTTTCCTTCGAGCGGCGCAGTGAATCCGGCACTAACGATCATGGCCAATGCCCTGCGCGTCGGCGATCACCTGTTGGAGCGAATGAAATGAAACGGACGCGATTGAATCTTCTCGTTTTACTGCTAACGCTGGGCGTCTTCGTTCAGACGACGACCGCCGGGCGCCTGCCAATGGACGCGCGCGGATTCAACAGCACGCGCGTCCCCCTCCTGCGCTCTGTAAACGATCCGGTGACGCCACTGGTCGAGCAGGTAGGCGCGATCGGCATGACAGTTTCAGATATGGATTCTTCCGTCGACTTCTATTCGCGAGTCCTGTCGTTCGAAAAAGTTTTCGATGTGGAGGTGACTGGGGAGGACTACGAACGTCTTCAAGGTGTATTTGGCTTGCGCATGCGTGTGGTGCGAATGCGTCTCGGCGATGAGTTCATCGAGTTGACGGAGTACCTGGCGCCAAAAGGCCGTCCCGTTCCGGTTGACTCGCGCAGCAACGACCGCTGGTTTCAGCACATTGCGATCATCACCAGCGACATGGAAAAGGCTTACGCGCTGTTGCGACAGAACAAAGTCGAACATGCTTCGACTGGTCCACAGCGTTTGCCCGACTGGAATAAAAACGCAGGCGGGATCAAGGCTTTCTACTTTCGCGACCCTGACAAGCACTGGCTCGAGATTCTCCAGTTCCCTCCTGACAAGGGCGATCAGAAGTGGCAGAAAAAGGACAAGCTGTTTCTCGGGATCGATCACACAGCGATCGTGGTCAGCGATACCGAAGCCAGTCTAAAATTCTATCGAGACGCGCTTGGCCTCCGCATCGCCGGTACCAGTGAGAATTACGGCACTGAGCAGGAGCATTTGAACAATGTCTTTGGTGCAAGGTTACGCATTACGAGTCTTCGAGCCGGCGGCGGGGGGCCAGGCATCGAATTTCTCGAGTACCTTGCGCCGCGCGATGGGCGGCCTGCGCCTGCCGACACGCGCGCGCCCGATTTGTTTCACTGGCAGACGACTCTGATCGTCAACACTACAGACACGTTTGCGAAGAAATTAATTTCGGAAAACTCTCGTTTGATTTCACCGGGAGTCGTGGCTCTTACCGACAAGGCTTTGGGATTCAGCAAGGGCCTTTTAGCGCGCGATCCGGACGGACACGTGATGGCGCTGATTGAGAGACAAACAGATCATGAATAGTAAACCACTCTTCATTCCGGTAATTCTCGGCACGGTGCGGAAAGGACGCGCCAGCGAAAACGTCGCGAAGTTTGTTTTCGAACAAGTGCAAAAGCGCGAAGGCGTGGAGACTGCATTCGTCGATATTCGCGAACTGAAGTTTCCCGGCGACGACGCCGGTGAGCAGATAAAAGATCCGGCGTTTTCAGAGCTCTGCGCGCGCGCGGATGGATTGGTGCTGGTTGTTCCCGAATACAACCATGGATATCCGGGGATGCTCAAACACGTCCTCGATTCCAATCTCAAAGAATACATCCACAAGGCGGTTGGTATCTGCGGCGTCTCAGCCGGCGGCTTCGGCGGCACGCGCGTCATTGAGAGCTTGCTGCCCGTGATGAGAGAGCTGGGCCTGGTCACGATTTTCTGGGACGGGAATTTCTCTGGCGCGCAGAAGCTATTCGATGCAGACAACAAAATCATCGACGAAGCAACGCACGCAAAACGAATGGATAAGTTCCTCGGTGAACTGATCTGGATGAGCAAGGTGCTTCGCTACGGACGAGAGAACATTTCAATCTGAGCACAATCATGAATCATCAACATACAAAAATGATTTGCCCCAAATGCGGCGCGGAGATGAACCATCACGCGATGAAGATCGATTACAGCATCGACGACTCCACTGAAGACGAGTCGATTTTCGGTGGCGTGCTGCAAGAGGCACACACGTGTCCCCGCTGTGGAGACATCGAATTGCGGAGGGCGGAATGAGCGCGGAAGAGCGACGGCTGGAAGAAGCACGTCAACGCACGAAGCATTGGAAACGCTGGGGACCGTATCTCAGCGAACGCGCCTGGGGCACCGTTCGTGAAGACTACAGCTCTTACGGCGCCGCCTGGAACTACTTTCCACACGACCATGCGCGGTCACGCGCGTATCGCTGGAATGAAGACGGTCTCGCGGGTATCTGCGATCGACACCAGCGGATCTGTTTTGCGCTCGCGTTGTGGAACGGCCGCGATCCGATTCTGAAAGAGCGCATCTTTGGGTTGACCGGCAACGAAGGTAATCACGGCGAAGACGCCAAGGAGTATTACTTCTATCTCGATTCGACGCCGACTCACTCGTACATGAAGTACCTGTACAAGTATCCGCAGAGTGAGTTTCCGTATGGTCAACTGCTGGAAGAGAATCGCCGTCGCAGCAAGTTCGAGCCGGAGTTTGAACTGATTGATACCGGAATCTTCAATGACGATCGCTATTTCGACGTCTTTGTTGATTATGCAAAAGCCGATGTCGAAGACATTCTGATCAAAATTACGGCAACGAACCGCGGAACCGAAGCCGCTTCGCTGAATCTTCTGCCCACGATCTGGTTTCGAAATACATGGTCCTGGGACCACAACCAGGAACCTCGCCCGGTGCTGCGCCGGGTTGGTGAGAGCGCAATCGAGCTGGACCATCACGAGATCGGTAAGCGCTGGTTGTACTGCGACGACGTTCCCGAGTTGTTGTTCACCGAAAATGACACGAACAATCAACGGCTCTTCAATGCGCCGAACAACTCAGCCTTCGTCAAGGACGGAATCAACGACTACATCGTCTATGGCAATCGACAAGCAGTCAATCCCGAGCACGTGGGAACGAAAGCGTCTGTAAACTACAAGCTCACCATCGCTCCCGGCGAGACGGCGACCATTCGTTTGCGCTTGACGAACAACGAATTGAAAGATGCTTTCGCGGATTTCGACCAGACCTTCGCGGATCGAATTCACGAGGCCGACGAGTTTTACGAAACCGTGATTCCCTCTCACCTTTCAGCCGATGCGCGCTCAGTGATGCGCCAGTCACTCGCAGGACTGCTTTGGTCCAAGCAGTTTTATCACTACGTGATCGAACAGTGGCTCGAAGGCGATCCGGCGACGCCCGAGCCGCCGGCAGAACGCAAGCACGGGCGCAATCACGAGTGGAAGCACCTGTACAACGCCGATGTGATTTCGATGCCGGACAAGTGGGAGTATCCGTGGTACGCCGCCTGGGACCTTGCGTTTCATTGTGTTCCGCTCGCGATGGTTGATTCGGAGTTTGCCAAAGATCAGCTCCTGCTGATGCTGCGCGAGTGGTACATGCATCCGAATGGTCAACTGCCGGCGTATGAATGGGACTTCGGCGACGTCAATCCGCCGGTCCATGCGTGGGCCACCTGGCGTGTTTACAAGATGGAAAAGAAACGTCGCGGCGTGGGAGATACAGTCTTTCTCAAACGAGTGTTTCAGAAGCTGCTTTTGAATTTCACGTGGTGGGTGAACCGTAAAGACGCCGACGGCATGAACATCTTCCAGGGCGGCTTTCTCGGACTCGACAACATCGGCGTCTTTAATCGCAACGCGCCGCTCCCGAACGGCGGTCATATCGCGCAATCCGACGGCACGAGTTGGATGGCGATGTATGCGCTCAATCTGCTTGCGATCGCGATGGAGCTGGCGAAAGAAGATCCTTCATATGAAGACGTGGCAAGCAAATTCTGGGAGCATTTTCTCTACATCGCTCGGGCGATGAACAATCGCGGCGACGACGAGATCCGGTTGTGGGACGACCAGGATGGGTTCTTCTACGACGTACTGCACCTGCGCGAGAGTCAACCTTTTCCGGTGAAGATACGTTCGATGGTTGGCTTGATTCCACTCTTTGCAGTAGAGACAGTCGAACCCGAACTCCTCGATCGGCTGCCTGATTTCAAACGGCGCATGCAATGGTTTATCGCCAACCGTCCCGATCTGACGAAGAACGTTGCCTGCATGCGCACACCTGGAAACTCCGAACGACGACTACTTTCGATCGTTCACCAGGAACAACTGCGCCGCGTGTTGCGCGTGATGCTCGACGAGAATGAGTTTCTATCGCCGTACGGGATTCGCGCCCTCTCGCGCTATCACAAAGACAATCCGTACATGCTGCAATTCAACGGCACCTCGCATCGAGTGGATTACGAGCCTGCTGATTCGAGCACTGGATTGTTTGGTGGTAATTCCAACTGGCGTGGACCAATCTGGTTCCCGCTCAACTACCTGATCATTGAATCGCTGCAAAAGTTTCACCGCTATTACGGCGACGATTTCAAGGTCGAATGTCCGGTTGGCTCAGGTCAGATGTTGACGCTTTGGGAAGTTGCAGGCGAGATCTCGAAACGACTCTCGCGGATCTTTTTGCGAAACGGTAATCAACGTCGCCCGGTATTCGGCAACGTCGAGAAGTTTCAAACCGATCCCAATTGGCGCGACCTCGTTCCCTTCCACGAATACTTCCACGGCGACAACGGCGCGGGCGTCGGCGCGAGCCACCAAACAGGGTGGACCGGCCTCGTCGCAAAGTTGCTTCAACAAAACGGCATCTAGCCATAAAGGCACAGAAGGCACACAAAATCAGCCTGATTTAATGAGAAATCTCATTTCAGGTTTTGTGCCTTTTGTGCCTCTTTGTGGCTGTAAGGTTTTTCTTTGTGGCCCGACTCATGGGTGTTCGGCGAATTCCAACGAAGGACCAACAAAACATGAGCAACGAAAGATGGGCAATCATACTCGCAGGCGGCGACGGTACTCGTTTGCGATCGATGACTCGCGCAATCACCGGTGACAATCGACCGAAACAATTCGTACCCGTGATCGGAGGAATGACGCTGCTCGATCAAACACGACGACGGGTGGCGAGATCCGTCGCGCGTGACCGAACATTGCTTGTCGTTACGGAGAAGCACCGCCGCTTTTATCAATCGCTGACGAAAACAATCTCGCTACGTCTACTGCTCGAACAACCACAGAACAAGGGAACAGCACCCGCAATTCTGTATCCGTTGATGCGACTCGCAGCGAAATCGCCAGAGGCAATCGTGGCGCTGTTTCCTTCCGATCACTACTTCGCGGATGACGAAGAATTTATGTCGCACATCGACGCCGCATTTGACATCGTCGAGCTACAACCTGCGACGG
>DASSEB010000423.1:0-14100 GCA_035696765.1 Pyrinomonadaceae bacterium
AGTGGTCTCGTCGGTATCGACTCCGGTGCGCTTCGCGAGCAGCAACTTGTCTTCAGGAATCACGCCCGACGGAATTCGCGAATCGCAGTAGCGCGCGATCATCGTCAGCGTGCGGCTCGAGAGGTTGCCCCAGCCACTCGCGAGATCGCTGTTCGCACGATCGACCAATCCTTCATATCCAAAGCGCCCGTCCTGCCCGAACACCATCTCGCGAAGACAGAAATAGCGAATCGCATCGATCGGAAAGTGTTTCTGTAGCACGTCGAGCTCGACTGTGTTACCGAGTGTCTTCGACATCTTGCGGCCGTTCGGATCGAGCCACATGCCATGGGCTACGATCGCGCGCGGCAGCTCGATGCCGCCGGCCATCAGAAACGCAGGCCAGTAGACGGCGTGAAATCGCAGGATGTCTTTCCCGACCAGGTGCAGCGCCGGCCAAAACTTCTCGAACCCGACCGCGCGCTGGCGTTCTTCGTTTCCAAATCCAATCGCGGTGATGTAATTAATCAACGCGTCGAACCACACGTACATCGTGTGTGCCGGATCGCCTGGCACCGGCACGCCCCAACTCACGGAAGTTTTCAAGCGACTCACGGAAAGATCCTGCAGCCCGCCGCGCACGAAGCTGATCACTTCATTGCGTCTTGATTCCGGCCTGACGAAATCCGGCCGACTCTCAAACACCGACAACAACGCTTCGTCGTAATCGGAGAGGCGAAAGAAATAGCTCTCCTCCGAGACGCGATCCAGTTGCGTGTCGTGAACGAGGCACAGCACCACGCCGTCCTCGGCTTTTTTATACTCGTCTTCAGTCTTGTACTCCGCACAGGCGGCGCAGAACCAGCCCTCGTAATGACCTTTGTAGATCGCGTCGTTGCCTTTCGGAGTTTTTGCCTTCGCGCATCGCCGCCAAAGTTCACTGACGCCTTCGTAGTGAAAAGGGTAGGTCGTGCGCATGAAGATGTCGTAGCCGCCGTGCTCGGTGTCCAGACCAAACTCGCTGGTCATCTTTTTGTAGTAACTGACCACGTAGTCCGCTTGTTGCTGGGGCGTGCGTCCGGCGCGCTCCGCGGCGCGTTCGATGTTGATGCCGTGTTCGTCGGTGCCGGTCAGGAAGTAGGTCTCAATGCCGCGCTGCCTTTTAGAACGCGCGATCGTGTCCGCCACGATCATGGTGTAGAGATGACCGAGATGCGGCAGGCTGTTGGCGTAGTAAATTGGTGTAGTGACGTAGAAAGTGTTCATTTATCCTGTGTAGGTTTCTTCGCGAACTCGTCTCCCGGATTAAACCGCGGCTTCGCCGGCATGTCGGAAATCATCCTGCCGATCGCCAACGCGATCTCTCCCTCCTGAATCATGCCGCGGAAGTCCCACGTGTCGCGCATCTCGTCCGACGGCTGGTGATAATGCGCGGTGTTGTAAGCCTTGAATTGCTCTTCGCCCCAACTCTTCGGATGCCCAACGTAATCATTCCCCTCTTTCAAACTGATCGAAGGCACGCCCGCCTTCGCAAACGGAAAATGATCCGAGCGATAGAACGACCCCTGCTCCGGACGAGCATCGGGCGACACGCGCAACTTCATCTCGCGCGCCACTGCCTCAACGACCGCCTTGAGCGTCGAACGTTCAGCGCCGAGAGGGATGAAATCCTCCGTTGGACCAAGCACGTTCATCGAATCGAGATTCACGTTGGCCGCGGTTTTTTCGAGCGGTACAACTGGATGCTTGGCGTACCACTCGGCGCCGAGTAGTCCCTGCTCTTCCGCGGTCGGGAACAAAAATAAACTGGAGCGTTTCGCAGGCATGCGCGCAATCGTTTCGGCAATTCCCAAAACCACCGCGACACCCGAAGCGTTGTCGAGGGCGCCGTTGTAGATCGTGTCGCCGTTCTTGTTTGGCGCGCCAACTCCGAGGTGGTCCCAGTGCGCTGAATAGACTACGTACTCACTCTTCAACTGTGGATCGCTTCCTTCAATGACGCCGACGACGTTCGGCGCGTCCACGCGTTTGACTTCGCTCTTGAGATTCAACTTTCCTTTCAACCCGAGTTTCACCGGTTGAAAGTTCCGTGTCGCTGCCTGCGCGCGCAGCTTGTCGAGATCCTGTCCCGCGAGTTTCATCATGCGGCGTGCTGCGTCATCAGTCATCCACGAACGGAACTGTAGAAACGGCGTCGTGTCGCCTTGTTGGCGCGCAATATCAAAGCGCCACGATCCGTTCGAAGTGCGCACAACGCTCCACGGATAACCGGCGGATTCGTCCGTGTGCAAAAGGATTGCTCCAGCCGCGCCGCGTCGCGCAGCTTCTTCATACTTGTAAGTCCAGCGGCCGTAGTAGGTGAGCGTTTTGCCGGCGAAGAGGTTTGGCTCCTCAGTCGTCGCGGGCGGATCGTTCACCAGCATGACGAGGATCTTGCCGCGGTAATCAGCGTCGCCTTTGTAGTCGTTCCAACGCTGCTCGGGCGCCTCAATGCCGTACCCGACAAACACCAGATCGGCGTCGACGTCAACGTTCTCAGTTTGCGCTCCAGTAAACGCGACGAACTCATCCGCAAACTTGAAACTCTCGCTGCCGGCAGAGCCGGAGATCGTCAACGTCGTACCCGGATCGGCCTTCACGCCGACGAGCGAAACAGGTTGAAAGAAGCTGCCGTTTGGACCGGCGCCTTTCGCGCCGAGCGCTTCGAGCTGCGCGGCGATGTATTTCGCCGCCAACTCGCCACCCCGCGCGCCGGTGCCGCGTCCTTCGAGCAGGTCGTCGGACAGGAACCTGATGTGTGCTTTCAGTGTTGCTTCGTTGAGCGCGGACGTGCCGGCGCGTTGTTGCGAAACGCCGCCGCCAAACACGAGCACAGTAAGCAGTAAAGCGAGAATGAATCGAGACATCCCTTAGTCCTTTCCTTTGATCAGGGCCATGGCTTCGGCGCGCGTGCGCGGGTCAGAACGGAAGCCGCCGAGCACCGCCGACGTTACCGTCTTCGCGTCAGCCTTTCGAACGCCGCGCAACGTCATGCACGTGTGTTCAGCTTCGATCACGACCATCACGCCGAGCGGTTTCAGGCCCTCGAAAAGCGTATTCGCAATATCAGTTGTCAGCCGCTCCTGGAGTTGCAGTCGCCGTGAAAAGGTCTCGGCCAGCCGTGCCAGTTTTGAAATTCCAAGAATGCGTCCGCCCTTCGGGATGTAGGCGATATGACACCGGCCGACAAACGGCGCGAGGTGATGTTCGCACAACGATGCAATACTGATGTCTTTCACGATCACCATCTCGTCGTGCGTATCGCCCGGCAAAGGGATCACATGCTGCGTTGGATCTTCGCGCATCCCGGACGTCAACTCCGCATACATCTCGGCGACACGCTGCGGCGTCTCCTGCAGACCCGGCCGTTCCGGATCTTCTCCAATCCCCTCGAGGATCATCCGCACTCCCCGCGCGATCAGTTCGAGATCGACATCCGTGTTTTTTTCTGTGTTCATCCGTGTTCCCGTACTTTCGCCAATGCCAGGCGCGCTGCTTCCTCAACGACTTTCAGCGGCACACCGGCGCGCGCAGCCGCCTCACGGCACTGCTCAAACTCCGGCATCTCGTTCACGACGCGCCCGTCCAGATGCGCTACTTTAACATCTATCGGTCCATACTGCGTTTCCACACGCACCACACTCCTTTGCAACGCACGCCTGCCGACTTCGTAACTGCGCACACCCAACGTCGTCGTTTCCATAAACAACAACTTCATCACCGCTTCCTTATCGTCGCTTCGGCAAAGCACGGACAACAGCACTCCCGGCCGGTTCTTCTTCATCTGCACAGGGGTGAAGAAGCAGTCGAGCGCGCCTGACTCGAGCACGCGGTCCATCACGTGACCGATGATCTGCGGTGACGCGTCGTCGAGGTTCGTCTCGATCATCCAAAGGCGCTCGTCTGTTGCAACAGTCGACTCCGTCTCGCCGACAAACACGCGGAGCACGTTTGGAAAGTCCGGATACTCACGCGTGCCCGCACCATAGCCAGTGCTCTCAATCTTGATTTGCGGAACCGGTCCATACTCGCTACAGACAGTCGTAATGATCGCCGCGCCGGTCGGCGTCAGTAGCTCGCCTTTAATATCGCCGGCGTAGAACGGCACACCCTTGAGCAACTCTGCGACCGCCGGTGGCGGGATCGGAAAGCGACCATGGGCCATCTGGACCATGCCACTGCCGACGTGCAGCGGCGAACACACAAACCGATCGATCTTCAGAAACTCAAAACAGATCGCAGCGCCTACTACGTCCACGATCGCGTCGAGAGCGCCGACTTCGTGAAAGTGAACGCGATCGATCGGTTCGTTATGCACACGAGCTTCAGCTTCGGCGAGTCGCGTGAAGATCTGCACCGCACGCTGTTTCACCGAACCGGACAAATCTGATCCGTGGATAATCTGCTCGATATCCGCGAGATGCCTGTGGCTGTGCTCAGGCGCTGTTTCAACTCGTGCGTAGGTCGCGCTCAGACCCGACCGATTGACTATTTCAAAGTCGACACTGAAGCCGGCGACTGGAAGCTGCGAGAGTTGTTGCTTCAGGAAATTCGGATCCACACCGGCGGCAACCATCGCGCCGAGTATCATGTCGCCGCTCGCCCCCGCAAAACAGTCGAAGTAAAGAGTCTTCATGATCCGATCAACGGCAACACCTCGCCGGCTTTGCCCATCAGCACTTCGTCGCACAAATCTGAGAGCGGTGTGCGCTCCGGGTTCACTTCACAAACGTACGCGCCCGCGGTTTTTGCTATTTCGGGAATGCCGGCAGCAGGATAGACCAAAGCCGATGTCCCGATCACGAAACACAACTCACAGCGCGACGCGCGTTCAGCGGCAAATTCAAACGCTCCCAGCGGCAGCATCTCACCGAACAACACCACATCCGGCCGCAGATGATCGCCACATTCCCAACAGGCCTCCGGACGCGGAGCTTTTGACATATCGTAAGACGAGCGACAAGCGATGCAGCGTGCGCGCCAGATGTTGCCGTGCAGTTCGATCACTTCGCGCGAACCCGCTTTCTCGTGCAGGCCGTCGATGTTCTGCGTCACGAGGGTGAACTCCGGGAAGCGTTGCTGCCAGCGCGCAATCTCGTAGTGCGCGGGATTGGGCAGGATCGAACCCATAAAATCGCGCCGGTAGTCGAACCACTCCCAAACCGCCGGCAGATCGCGTTCGACCATCTCGGCAGACGAGATAACGTCGAAAGGCAAACCTTTCCAAACCGTGGTCTTGCCGCCGCCGCGAAACGTCGGGACGCCCGATTCCGCCGACACGCCGGCGCCCGTCAACACGAGCACGCGCTGCGCCTCAGCGAAGCGCCGCCGTAGCTCTTTCGATATCTGCATTGCCGAGCGATGGTAACAAATAGATCTTGAGCCACAAAAAGGCACCCGAGCACAGACTCATTTTGTGTCTTTTGTGCTTTTTTGCGCCGAATAAAATATACTCTCGCCTTTTGTCGCACATGACCTTAATCGACCTACAACAGAAACTTAAAGACCGCATCCGCAGCGCAGCCCGCGAGCTATTCAGCGTCGAGCTCCAGCAGATCAACGCCGAGACTCCGCCACGTCCGGATCTCGGCGATGTCGCCTTCCCCATTTCATTCGAGCTCGCGAAACTGATCAAGCAAGCCACCGGCGAGAAACAGAACCCGCGCGCCATCGCTGAAAAACTCAAAGCTCAACTCGAGGACATCGACGAAGTGTCGCGCGTGGAGATCGCGGGCGCCGGTTACATCAACGTCTTCTACGATCGCGCGAAGCTGCTCGGCGTGTTCGCCCGGTCAACAAATGGCCCACCCACGGCGGAAGCTCTCGATCAACCAAAGAAGATGGTCGAGCACACCAGCATCAATCCAAACAAGGCCGCACACATCGGTCACGTGCGTAACGCCGTGCTGGGCGACACGTTCGTGCGGATTCTGAAAGCTGCCGGGGACCGCGTCGAGGTCCAAAACTACATCGACAACACGGGCGTGCAAGTGGCTGACGTCGTCGTCGGCTTCATCCATCTCGAGAAGATGGACCTCAACCAGATCAAAGCTCTCGACGCCTCGCTGAACAAAGACTATCCGTTTGATTACTACTGCTGGGACCTCTACACGCGCGTTGGTCTCTTTTATCGCGACGGGAACGCCGGCGGTGACATGAATCCGGAGAAGACGAAGCTGCGCAATGAGGTGCTGCATGCGCTTGAAGAGGGCGGGAACGACATGGCGGCGCTGGCGGACTACGTGGCGACGCGAAACGTCGAATGCATCCTCGACACGATGGAGCGACTCGGCATTCGTTACGATCTGCTCGCGCGTGAGTCAGACATCCTGCACCTGCACTTTTGGGAGCGCGCTTTCGAGCTGATGAAGAGCAAGGGCGTGATTCGGTATGAGACTGAAGGCCGTCACGCGGGCTGCTGGGTCATGCCGTTTGAATCACACACCGGCACTGACGAACACGAGTCAGACAAGATCATTGTGCGCTCGAATCGAACCGTCACGTACACCGGGAAAGACATCGCGTATCAACTCTGGAAACTCGGCAAGCTCGGGCTGGATTTCAATTACAAAGTGTTTCGCAGGTACTCCGATGAACATCTTTTGTGGGTGACTCAGACCGAACCGGGAAGCGAACACCCGCAGTTCGGCGGCGGCGTGCCTGTCTACAACGTGATTGATTCGCGGCAATCTTATCCGCAGGAGATCGTGGCGCGCGGTGTTGCCGCTGTCGTGCCTGAGATCGGCGAAGACGCAAGCGTTCACTTCAGCTACGAGATGGTGGCCCTCTCGCCCGCAGCGTGTGAAGAACTCGGCATCGAGCTGAGCGATGAAGATCGCTCGCGGCCGTACATCGAGATGAGCGGTCGCAAGGGTCTCGGCGTGAAGGCCGACGATCTGATCAATCAACTCGAAGTCGGAGCGCTCGCGGAAGTTGAAAAACGGAATCCGGATCTTTCTGATGCGGACAAGAGGGCGACGGCGCACGAGGTTGCAGTCGCTGCGCTGCGTTACTTCCTGTTGAAATTTACACGCAACACAGTGATCGCGTTTGATTTCAAAGAAGCGCTTTCGTTCGAAGGTGAAACGGGGCCGTACTGCCAGTATGCGGCGGTGCGGACCAACTCGATCTTCCGTAAACTCGGGAGCGAAACTGTTGCTGCTGCTGATGCGTTAATAGAACAGGTGGTCAGTGATGACGCGTTGCAAGCGAGAGTCGCGGACGTGTTGTCGGGTGAGAGTGGCACTGAGATTTGGTCGCTGCTGATGCTGTCGCAGCAACTCAGCGAGGTAATCGCGCAGTGTCGAAATTCCGCCGAGCCGGCCAATCTAGCGAAGTACACCTTCTCGCTCGCCCGTTCCTTTTCGCGCTTCTATCACGATCATCGGATTATCACGGAGGAGGATGACGTGCGGCGCGGCGTGCTGATTGCGGTGACGAAAGTGATAAGAAGTCAACTGACGACGGCGCTCGAGATCCTTGGGGTCGCAGTGCCCGAACAGATGTAGAATGATCCGCGTGCACCCGCGAAATCTGCGGCTGGAGTAAAACATAATGTTAATCGTAATGAAGTCTGACGCGACCGATAGTCAAATCGAGACTGTCCTCCGCGTGATCGAACAATTGGGTTTCAAGGGCCATCCCATGCCCGGGGCGACGCGCACTGCGATCGGCATCACCGGCAACCAGGGCGCAGTCGATCCATCTCACTTTGAAAACCTGGCCGGCGTCGCGGAAGCGATTCGCGTCAGCAAGCCTTACAAACTGATTACTCTCGACCTGCGACCGGAAAAGACCGTCGTGCGCGTTGGCGACGCGACGATTGGCGGAGATGAGCTAGCGATCATCGCCGGGCCATGCGCGATCGAGAGCCGGGCTCAGGCTTTCGCGATCGCCGAAGCAGTCAGGCGAAGCGGCGCCCGCTTCTTTCGCGGCGGCGCCTACAAACCGCGCACCTCACCTTACGCTTTCCAGGGTCTCGGCGAAGAAGGTTTGAGAATACTCGCGGATATTCGCGAGGCGTACGGTCTGAAGATCGTCACCGAGGCACTCGACGAAGCCGGTGTCGATCTGGTCGAACGTTACGGCGACATGATCCAGATCGGCGCGCGCAACATGCAAAACTTTTCGTTGCTGCGGCGAGCCGGCAAAGCGCGCATACCGGTGTTGCTCAAACGTGGTCTATCAGCGACGCTCGACGAGTGGCTGCTCGCGGCGGAGTACGTGATGGCTGAAGGCAACTATCAGCTTGTGCTTTGCGAACGAGGTATTCGGACGTTTGCGCAGCACACGCGAAACACCCTTGACCTCGCTGCGATTCCGGCGGTCCGGCGTATTTCACACCTGCCCGTGATCGTCGATCCGTCGCATGGCACGGGCAAGAATTTCATGGTGACGCCGCTGGCGCGCGCGGGCGTTGCGGTTGGCGCGGACGGCTTGATAGTTGAAGTTCACGATCAACCTGAGCACGCGCTCTCGGACGGCGCACAGGCATTGACGCTCGAGCAGTACGAGCAACTTGTCAGCGAAGTGAGATCGATCCACGAAGTAATCGCACCCGCCACCGTCGGGTAGAGCCGTATTTCATCCGTGTAAATCTGTGGCTAATATTTGTGGTAAGTCTCTGGCGAAGACAGACCGCGGTACGACCTCATCGAACCCTGCCTCCAGTGCTTTGCGCCGTAATTCCGTCTGCACGTGTGAGAAGAACCCCAGCAAAGGGATCGAGCGGAGTTCTTCATCTGCCTTTAAGTCGTTTGCTAAGTCTGTGGGCTCTACCCTCTGATTGTGCAAATCAACAACAATCAGCCGCGGCTTAGCCTCGCGCGCCTTCTCGACGACAGCCTCTCGACTCCGCGGAAAACTGATCTCAATCCCTTCAGCCTCCGCGACAGCACGAATCTTCGACGCGAAAAACATGTCGTCGACAACTGCTATAATCACACCGCTCATGATTATTCCGCCCCTCGCCGATTCCGAAAAACTCGAGTTAGGAGATAACTCAAACCATCAGCCGCCAATTTCCGATAAGCTCGTCATCGCATCATACAACATCCGTTACGCACGCGGCCCTTATCTGATCTCGGGCGGCTTGCGTCGCAAAATGGGGTTGATGGGCCGCGCTCGACGACCGCAACACGTCGGTCGAATGATCTCCGCCGCCGCGCGTGCATTCTCCGACGGCCGCTTGTTGCCGAGTGTCGATGTGCTGGCGTTGCAAGAGGCCGATAAACGCACAACGCGCACAGGCGGTCATCACGTCGCGCAGGAACTTGCTACAAAACTCGGCATGCAGTGGGCCCACGCTCCCGCCGGCATTCCGCGAGGCATTGCACCGGTCAAGCGTGAATGGTGGCTCGATTTCGAAGAGCCGATTGACTTGCACGATGAGGGCGATACGGGAGTCGCGCTGTTGAGTCGTGTACTTTTGAAGGACGTCACGCGGATCGATCTGCCGTGGCAGGAATGTCCCTGGCGCCCGCGGCTCGCGATTGCCGCAACTATCTCCGTTGGACCACAACAGATTAGACTGTTCAATGCGCACGTCGATCCGCATGCGGCCAGCGACGGACAACTGGCCCAACTCGAAGTGATCGCCGCGCAAGCCGAAGCAGCAGACATGCCAACGATCATCCTTGGCGACTTCAACACTCTATCGCGACAGAAGTGTCTCGACACGCGCCGGTTTCTCGAATCGCGTGGTTACACGACGCCGATTCCAACCGGGACGGCGACGTGGCGTGGCGCTGGCCTCAGAATGCACGCCGATTGGATCTTCACGCGCGGAGTGAAGATAGAACGCTGGGGAGTTGCGCGACCGCTGAACGTTTCCGATCACTGGCCCATCTGGGCTGAAATCTCAGTGTGACTTGCATGATGGAGATAACCAGTCGCGATAATTCCCTGCTCCGCCACGTACGCGCCGTTCGTGATGGGAAGATTGAGGAGTTGATCTTTATCGAAGGACTGCGCCTGTGCGAAGAGGCGCATCGCTCGAATCTTGCGATTGAAGCAGTCATCGTTTCCGAAGAGTTGTTGCGCAAGGAACGCGCGTCCGCAGTGATCGGAGAGTTGTCACGAGTTTCGAAACGCGTGGGTTCGGTCAGTGAGAAGTTGCTCGAGTCAGTCTCTTACACGAAAACACCGCAAGGCATCATTGTGCTGGCGCAAAGACCGGCGGCTTCGGAAGAGCGGCTTGCGGCGAGCCTTGTTGCCAATCCCCTGCTGGTCGTCTTGCACCAGATTAACAATCCCGTGAACGTGGGAGCGATTGTGCGCACCGCGGAAGCGGCGGGCGCGACTGGAGTCGTCACGACTAAAAACACGAGTGATCCGTTTTCGCCGAAGGCGCTGCGTGGCGCGATGGGATCGGCGTTCAGGCTTCCCATGTGGAGTGGGGTTGAGTTCGCGGAGATGATTGAGTGGTGTCGCAAACGCGGCATCGTTGCGGTTTGTGCGGATGTGGAGGCGAGCACATCGTACACCGAGTTTGACTGGGCTGGACCAAGCGCACTCGTTCTCGGGCCGGAGTCGACGGGCTTCACTGATGATGAGTTAAAAAGTGCTGATAAGCGCGTTAGCATTCCGATGCAGGGCGCTGCGGAAAGTTTGAACGTCTCCGTCGCTGCCGGGATCCTGTTGTTCGAAGCCGCAAGGCAGCGGGCGCAATCGTAGGGCGCCCTGGAGGAATTATCATTTTGTGCTTTTGGTGCTTTTTTGTGGCTGAAAATGGTTTTGAGGCAAAGCTACTCGGCGCGAATACACACCTCACTCGCCGGAAAGGCGTTATGCGTTCGCTCACGCTTGATCCACACAACGACCGTATAAATACCAGGCTCGAACTTGGACAGCTTAACCGGAAAACTAAAACCACCACCCGGCATGACGTCAATTAATCCACGAGTCGGATCGGAATAGGTAAAGGGCGGCGGCACCCTTGGTTGCAACACCGCACAATCTTTCGGCACCGAGTACAGCCGCGGCTGTCGCAGCCAGCTCAACTCCGGTGCTTTCGGCAGAGGTTCATAACACACCTCGACATGGTCCATGACGAAATCGCGATCCAGCACTTTTCCAGAGACGAAGAGTTGACTTCCCGGTTCTGCACTTCGCTTAACGGGCCGCAGTTTCACATACTTCGCGACGAACAGTTCCACCAGCCTCAGCCGCAACTGATCCACAGCAATTCCAAAACCAACATGTGTGTGTTGTGGCGCGAGGATGACCTTGCGAGGCCGATCGTTCGGCGGCGGCTCGTTATAAAGACGGACGTGCAAGTAAGCAGCATTATCCTTGAGGTCAGCCAACTTCGTAGACAAGGTGTTGTCCGACGCCGAGATGTTCTCCTGTGTTGCGTCTGTTCCACCTGCAAAGGAGTAGCGATGGTAAGGCTTGAGTCCGTCGCGTCCCCAGTGGCTGGCAAACTGTCCCGTCGCCATATCGATCGCGTGTTTGGTAGCAACTTGTGTCGCAAACTCATCGAGCGCGACAGGAGGCACCTTCGCAACGTCGCGCTCCTCGTTGACCAACTCGAGTAAATTCGCGCCGATCTCTTTCAACGCCTGTTCGAGATCTGCTTGTGAGAACGAGAGCGGGTCTATGACCGTAAGACCAAGAGACGCACTGGCTGCTTTCAGAAAAGCACGTCTTGAGAACTGCATAAGGTTATGGTTGCGCGTTGCTGATTGCGCCGCGACACGCGGCGGCGAGACCTTCGGCGTTGTCGATCGAAACACCCAAATCCCGCAGCAAGCCATTTTCGAGACCGTAAATCCAACCGTGCACAACCAGCTCCTGGCCGCGCTGCCACGCTCCTTGCACGATCGTGGTCCGGCCCACATTCAATACCTGTTCGATGACGTTCAATTCGCAAAGTCGATTGAGACGTTCGTCATCGTTTTTAAGGTTCGAGAGTAATTCCTCGTGTTCCTGAATCACGTCCTGCACGTGTCGCAACCAGTTGTCGATGAGTCCGAATTGCAAGTTATCCATCGCAGCTTTGACACCGCCACAACCGTGATGGCCGCAGACGATGATGTGGTCCACCTTGAGCACGTCGACCGCATATTGCAACACCGACAAGCAATTGAAGTCGGTATGGACCACAACATTCGCAACGTTGCGATGCACGAACATCTCTCCGGGAACCATGCCGACAAGCTGCGTGGCAGGGACGCGACTGTCGGAGCATCCTATCCAAAGAAATGTCGGCGATTGCTGTTTGGCTAAGGTTTGAAAAAAACCGGGATCGTTTGCCGTGATACCTTCGGCCCACGCCCGGTTCTGGTCCAGCAGACGTTTTAGATCTTTCATAGTTTTATTGCGAACTGCCCAGTAAAACCAGCAGTTTTCCAGCCCTCGAACCCTCAAATGCGTGCTGGATTTTCGGTAATAAAACAACACTAACTCAACCGAAAATCTGTTTGCTAGTATGGACCTACCATGACAAAGGAAACGGATTTTCACAAGACCTGAGCAGGTGGTCGCCTATTTTTGAAGCTGAGAATTGTACCTCAGCTTCGCCGGCCGCGCGGCGTAATTTGCCGTAGTTGCGAGGGTAGGAAGGGACATCGTTATGGGATTTGCTTGAGCGTGAAGACGAAGTAATGCGCTGAAATTTTCTATGTGCTAAACAGGGCGAGAGCGGCAACTTCCCAAACCCTTAAGTCGCCGCTCCCGAGGGCGAAGCACGTGACAAACCCGATTGCCTCTGGGCTACGCACTTCGCTAACATAAATGGAAATGATTAACTGGCGAACGAGAATCGCCTAAGATGCTCGCCGCCCGGATGCAAGGATTCCGGGTCTCTCCTAAAGCCAGCCACAGCGTATTTCTATTTAGAAAGTTTTGCAAGTGCAGCCGCGCCTCCGGGAGGACAAGTTGATGGGGCGCGCTCACCGATCGCGACCTAACCGGCTTGGCGAGAAGCTGCGGTTGATACGGATTTACTTTGGCCTGACTCAGTCAGCATTGATCCACAAGCTCGCCGTTAAAGGCGAGTCGCTTTATCCGTCCAGCATCTCACTCTTCGAGCAAGGCGGGCGAGAACCATCACTGCTGGTTCTGCTTGCGTACTCGAAGCTTGCCGGTGTGACCATTAACGACCTGGTTGATGACCAGGTGAAGTTGTCTGACTTGTCGATTAAGCCGCACGGGCGTTGACCTGGGCTCAACGTTTTAGGCCACAGAGGCACAAAAGCACAACGAGGCAGTTCTCATGACTGCCTCGCCGGATACCACTGTGCTCTTTGTGCCTGCTTGCCGCCTGAAGCCCTACAACGTTGCGACTGCGCGTGCAGCGACAGGTGGGACAAATTCAACTGGCAGATCGCCGTTGTCTGCGCGGAGATATTGCCAGTCTCTTGGTTTTAGCGAAGCGATTAATTCTTTGCGAGTCTTCACCTTCAGCGGTTTGCCCGCATAGATTTTTCCCATGCGCTGGAGGTTCTTCTCGGAAATCGCCCCCGAAAACATCAGGAGGGGCCACGTGAAGTTTGGACCATTCAGCCCGCGTAATTTATAAAGCCACATTCCGATCGAGCCTACGCGCCAGGCCATCGGTCCCCACCAGCTATACTGCCCCGGCCGCAAGTTCATCTTCCAGCACTTCATCATCAACTGCCACTGCAACGGTGTTAACTGCCGCGTTTGCGTCACGCCTTCTTCCTTTTCCATGCGCGTGTCGTGCAGCGGCGTAAAGATCGACGGGATCAGAAATGCAAAAAGCCCGCGACGCTCCATTTCGTAAACGAGATCGATCGTTTCCATCACGTCCTGGTCCGTCTCGCCGGGATTGCCGACAATCAACGTCATCGCCGGAAACCAGTTGTTCTCGTTCAGCACCCGCAAGCCTTCGAGCACGACGCTGGGCCAATCCTCGATTGAAAACGGCACCCCCTTGCTCGACATGATCTGCTTCGCCATGCGCACTGAGCCGGTCTCCAATCCGATCAATGGCGCGAGCGCTTTTTTCTCCGGATGGCTACTCAAGTACGGAAAATGAATCGGGCTCTTCGGCAAGAGGAGATCGGACAGTTGCTTGATGAGTAAAGGATCGACCACCGCGGGCGCGATCGTGCAGTG
>DASSEB010000424.1:0-8330 GCA_035696765.1 Pyrinomonadaceae bacterium
GTTCCGCCGTGATACGAGCGATAGCGCGCGCCGATCTTGTGACGCCCACTGTAGAGTCTCGCGATGCGAATGGCGTTCTCGTTTGCTTCGGCGCCGCCGTTCGTGAAGAAGAACGCATCGATATCGCCGGGGGTCAGTTCAGCGAGTTTTGCACTCAAGCGCGCGCGCACTTCAGTAGCCATGAATGGATTGGCGTAAGCGAGTGTGGCAGCCTGGTCCTGAATCGCGCGGACCACTCGTTCGTCGCCATGACCGATGTTGACGCACATCAATTGACTGTTGAAGTCGATGAAGCGTTTGCCTTCAGGCGTCCAGAAGTAAATGCCTTTCGAGCGCGCGACAGGAATCGGATCGACGGCCGCCTGCGCGGACCACTCAAAGAGTGTGTGACGCCGGCAGAGTTCGACAATCTCCTCGCCGGAAAGCGTTGCGGTTGTAGTGCTCATGATGCTCCGCATGCTAGCACAAAAAGCACAAATGCATTTTCTAATTTGCGCCTTTTGTGCTTTTTTGTGGCTGTGTTTAACTAGGCTGGCATGCAGGCGTCATTAGAAGTTACACGGGAGCGAATTCAAGCAACAGAGCGGATCGTCCGCCCGCACATTCGTCGCACTCCGATCCTCGAAGTCAACGGCGCAGAGTTCGGACTCGATTCCATCACGATCGTTTTCAAGCTCGAACTGTTCCAACACTCCGGATCGTTCAAAGCGCGCGGCGCGTTTACAAACATGCTCACGCGAGAAGTGCCGGCTGCCGGTGTCGTCGCCGCTTCCGGCGGCAATCACGGTGCGGCAGTCGCCTTCGCAGCTATGAAGCTTGGCAAGCCCGCGACGATCTTTGTGCCTTCTGTTGCCTCACCCGCCAAACTCGATCGCATTCGCGGTTACGGAGCGGAACTGGTCATCACCGGAGATCGTTACGCTGAATCACTGGAAGCGAGCCAGGAATGGACCACGCAGTCGGGCGCACTCGCCATTCACGCCTACGAAGGAAACGAGACACTGTCAGGCCAGGGCACGTTGGGAATGGAGTTGGAAGAACAAGCTCCAAACCTCGATTCGTTGCTCGTCGCTGTCGGTGGTGGCGGACTCATCGGCGGAGTTGCGAGCTGGTATCAAAACAGGGTCAAGATGGTGGCTGTCGAACCGTTCGCTGCTCCGACTCTTGAACGCGCGTTGAGCGCGGGCCAGCCGGTCGATGCTCCCGCGGGCGGCATCGCCGCCGACTCCCTCGCACCGAGGCAAGTTGGTCAACAGATGTTTCCGATTGCGCAGCAGTATGTGAAAGAAGTCGTGCTCGTTACCGATGAAGAGATCGTCGAAGCGCAGAAGCGACTGTGGGAGTCGTTACGAGTTCTTGCCGAGCCGGGAGGCGCCGCTGCCTTTGCCGGACTGCTTTCAGGTCGTTACAAAACTCAGCCCGGCGAACGCGTCGGCGTGATTGTGTGCGGCGGCAACACCGACAAGGTTCACTTCGATTAGGCGTGTAATCCCTTCGTGATTTCTCGCGCGGCGCGCAACCCTGAAGCGATCGCGCCGTGCACCGTCCCGTGATGTCCTTCCGTATTCGTCGCCTCACCGGCAAAAAATAAAGTGTCTTCCAACGGCCGCGCCAACTGCGCCTGCGCGTCAACTCCGCCAACCGGAATGTAACTGTACGCGCCGCCTGAGAATGGATCGTGTTCCCAGTTGTGCGTGTAAAAGTCTTCCAACAATTGCTCGAGAGATGCCCGCGAAGTACGGAAGATGTGCGCCAGCGACTCGAGCGCGCGATCCAACAACGCATCGTCAGTTTCACTTGCTAATTTCTCAGCGCGTGGTCCACCGGTCCAGCCGGCAAGTAGCGGAGTGTCTTCTGGAAACTGCGTCCACCACGTGGGCAGCGTTTCAGCAGGCGCGTGAATGAACGTGAAGTCCTTCATCTCGTCGATCGCCACCCAGAAAGGTTCGCGAAAACGCAGCACGACTTTGACAGCGTTACCCATCGCAAGTTTCTTCGCCGCACTCACCGTCTCTTCGATAGCCGGCGTAAATCGCACGTGAGCAGAATTCTGGAGTAGCGCGAGGGGAAGCGTGACCAACAAACGGCGGGCCTTGAACCTGCGCTCCGTTTTTGTCAGCACCTCGACTTGATCTCGTTTCCAATTCACTTCCTCGACCACCGTGTCGAGGTAAAACTTAGCGCCTGCAGCAACAGCGTCGTCGTGCAGACTCTGAGCTAACACGCTGTAACCGTTCTGAATCCGAAACTGCTTGTCGTCCTCTATCTCTTCGGCGGCTTCGTTCGTCTTGTTCAGACCATGCACACTGATGCGGTCGGCGTGAGCGGCATGAAAACCCTCGACGTAAAGAGTGGCAATCGACCTGACATCCTCGATCTGCGTCTTTCGTTGGTAATCGTCAAGGAAGGCGGAGAAGGTTTGGTCGGGCCCGGTGTAACGGCTCATCTCCTCCATCACATCTTCAACCTTGGACCAGAACTCGCCCGACTTCGTGAGCACGCCGTCATGCAAATGCCAATGGATGTTCGGTACTTGTTGCAGTGAGAGTTTGGCGCGTTCGACAATCTCCAACGTCTCGGGTGGCTTGCCGTGAACGAATTCCGCGCCAAGCTCGATGGGCAACCGATCGAAGTGAGTGTGGATTCTGCCGCCTATTCGATGGCGTGCTTCAAGCACAATGACGCTGAACTTCGCCTCACTCAGCTCTCTGGCGGCCGCGAGCCCGGCAGCCCCTGCGCCCACAATGACTATTTCAGCCTCTTCGAACATTAGTTCTTGAACCTCTGGGAACCACAGATTACACGGATCAAAGCCACGGATTAAATCCGGATCTGATCAGCGGCTTTGATCTGTGCAATCCGTGGTAAAAATTATCTTGACACCTCATCCGGCAAGAATTAAATTCGGTTTGTCTTTGTTTTTCACAAGGACGCACTTGCCCTTCCCCGATCTTCTACGGCAAAAAGTTCGAGTCAAAAGAAAATATTGAGGAGTCCCCTATGTCCTTCCCTCTGCTCTCCGGACTGCGTTCCAACGATCTAGCCATCGATCTCGGCACTGCAAACACCCTGGTTTACGCCAAGGGGCGCGGCGTCGTGCTCAGCGAACCGTCGATTGTGGCTATTAATAAGGTCACAAATAACGTGGAGGCGGTCGGAAAGGACGCAAAGGAGATGCTTGGGCGGACGCCCGGCAACATCGTGGCTATTCGCCCGATGCGCGACGGTGTGATCGCGAATTTTGAAGTTACCGAGAAGATGTTGCAGCACTTTATCCGCAAGGCTCACAACGGCCGTACGTGGGTGAGCCCGCGTGTTGTGATTGGGATTCCGAGCGAGATCACGCAGGTCGAGCGGCGCGCGGTCGAAGATTCCGCCTATCGCGCTAAGGCATCGGAAGTGTACCTGGTTGAAGAAGCCGTTGCCGCGGCGATCGGCGCCGGACTCCCGATAACCGAGCCGCACGGAAATATCGTCGTCGACATCGGCGGCGGCACCACGGACATCGCGGTCATCAGTCTCGGCGGCATCGTCTACGCGCGCGCGGTTCGTACCGCCGGCGACGCGATGGACAATGCGGTGGCGGAGTATGTGAAGCGCAAGTACAACCTTCTGATTGGTGAGCGCACCGCGGAAGAGATTAAGATCAGACTCGGCAGTGCGTTTCCACTTGATGAACCGCTGTCGATGGAAGTGCGCGGCCGCAACCTGATCGAAGGCATCCCCCAGACGATTACAGTTACCGATGATGAAGTGCGCCAGGCGCTCGATCCTGCTATCAGCTCAATCGTCGACGCGGTTCGTGTCGCGCTCGAGCGCACACCACCGGAACTCTCAGCAGATATCATTGACCGCGGCGTGGTCCTGACCGGCGGTGGTGCTTTACTCGCAAACCTCGACAAGCGTTTGAGAACTGAAACTGGTCTGCCTGTGTTTGTTGCCGACGATCCGTTGACGTCGGTGGTGTTGGGCGCGGGCAAGATGCTTTCAGATTTCGCGCTGCTGAAGCGAGTGAAGTGGGAAAATACGCTTCAGTACTAATCCATCAATTCGTGGATCGAGCATGTTTGAATCAGACGAGCAGAAGAAGCGCGCTGAACTCATCATCATGTTACTGGCGAAGCTCTACGTAGTGCTCGAGCTCTCAGTCGACGCCTGTCCTGTCTGTCACAAAGCGCTCACGCACGATTCTGAATGTCCGATATCTCTCGCCTGGTCCCTGCTGACACAAGAAGAACAACGCGACGCCCGCACCGCCATCCGCGCCCTCGCCCTCAGCCTCGGCACCGAAGAAGAATCGCTAGCCGATCCGATGGTCCACTAAACAGCCTCGCAGATCAGTTCAAATCTGATCTGCAAATCCGTGTTTATCCGTGGTTTCCATGTGGCTTTCTTGTGACTCGCCTTGAAAAGTGGTAAGTTGGTCCAGCCTGAATCTCTTTCTCTGAACCTGAGGAGACTGACGGGTTTGAGACTTCATCCCCCACCGCGTTCTCCCCAACGCACTTTCATCAAAGCCGCCACCGTGGCTTTGCCGCTGGCGATTGTGCTCGTTTCGATAGTCGCCTACCGGCACCCGGGCGCGCACGCTCAAAGCCAGGAGAGCGCTCTCACACCCACACTGGCCCAGGATAAAAAAGCTGACTTCGTTCCAGGAGAACTGCTCGTCAAGTTCCGTCCCGGCACCGCCGTGGCCCGTACCAAAAGTCGCACTTCGGTGAATGCCGCAACCACCAGCGGACGCACTGTTCGCGTCGAGATCAACCACTTCGGCGGCTCTGACATCGTCCCGGGTCTGATGCTCGCCCGGGTTGCTGCCGATGACACGCTCGCGGCGCTCCACGCATTACGTGCTCGTTCTGACGTCGCGTATGTCGAGCCAAACTACATTCGACACCTCAACGCAGTTCCGAACGATACGCACTATCAAGCTTTGTGGGGTCTCAAGAATTCGTCGGCCAGCGCCGGAGGCATAAGCGCGGAGTCTGCATGGGACACGACTACCGGTAATCACAGCGTCGTGGTCGGCGTGATTGACACAGGCATCGACATAGACCACCGCGATCTCAAAGACAACATCTTCGTAAACCCAGGCGAGATCGCCGGGAACAACGTCGACGACGATGGCAACGGTTTTATCGACGACGTGAATGGCTGGGACTTCGTCAACAACGACCGGACCGTTTTTGATAGTGCTGCGAACGACGCTCACGGTACGCACGTCGCCGGCACGATCGGCGCGCGCGGAAATAACGCCGCCGGCGTCACTGGTGTTAACTGGGACGTTCAACTGCTGCCAATCAAAGCCCTTGGTCCACAGGGCGGTTCTGATTCATCTCTGTTGGGCGCGTTCAATTACGCAAAGGTGATGCGCCAACATGGCGTTAACCTGCGCGTGCTGAATAACAGCTATGGCGCGCAACGCTTCTCGCAGTCGTTGCTCGACGCGATCAAGGAACTTGGAGACGCCGGCATACTCTTCGTAGCAGCCGCCGGCAACGCGACGCTGAATAACGACTTCGTCCCGCAGTTTCCGGCAAGCTACGATCTGCCGAACGTGATCTCGGTGGCTGCTTCCACCGAATTCAACACTTTTGATTTCACCTTTTCGAACCGCGGCAAAGAGACTGTGCACCTCGCTGCGCCGGGCGTGAATATTCTGAGCACCACGCCTCGCGGTTATACCGGGGACGGACTGATCGCCGCTAACACTGAAGCGGACGGCTCCACCTACTCGAACTTCAGCGGCACTTCAATGGCTTCGCCGCACGTCGCCGGTGCAGCGGCTCTTGCCTGCGCCGCGAACCCAAACATCACGCTCGAAAAGTTACGCGCCGCAGTACTGTTTGGCGTCGATGAAAGCGGCGGCTTTCAGAATCTCGTAATGACAGGCGGGCGTCTAAATGCAAACAGGACGGTTCAGTTTGCGCTCGAGAACGACACGACTGCTCCCGCCGCCCCGAGTAACTTCCGCATCGCTTCGCAAAACGGCAGACGCGTAGAGCTGCGGTGGAATGAAGCCGGCGATGACGGCGGCAGCGGGCGGGCTTCGCTCGACGAGGTCCGCTTCATTGATTCCGTTTCCGGCGAACAGTTCAGGCTCAGTTCAGTTCGCTCGGTTGATCCGGGAACTGAACGAGTGGTTTTTGTCAGCATTCCTTTACGGCATCCGTCCGGGCAATTGTCCCTACGCACCTTTGACAACGTGGGCAATACAAGCACCACGACCGTGAACGTTAGCCTCGCACTCGACGTTGCCGATCCCTACATCGTGACGGTTGGTGCGCCCGGTACGCTGACGGCGCCGAACACGGGAACGATCGTTGGTCCAAGAGGAGACGATCTAACCGCCAACAATCACGTCAGCCTGCCCTTTCCATTCCCGTTCTTCGGATTCACAACGACCGATGTTGTCACATCGTCGAACGGCGCGCTTTACGTTCCGGTTCCACCCGATTTCGCGCTGCCGCTTCCCAATTTGGGAGCGGACGACTTCGCTGTGGCGAACGGCGCCAACCTGGAAAGTCTGGCGATGATCGCCGGCATGTGGAGCGACCTGCGCACCGATCGTAATCCGACCGACAATGTCTACATGGTCCAACCGGATCTCGACCGGGTTGTTTTCCGCTGGCAAGGCGTAACGTTTGGCGCAGAGACTCCGGTCAACTTCGAGATCGAGCTCCGGCGCGATGGCACAATCCAAACACGCTACGGCAATGGCAACGCCAATCTAAAACCCGTGATCGTCGGCATCTCCGGTGGAGATCCCGACGCTTACCTCGTCGACTCACACTCGTCTGAGAATGCACCGCTCAGTTTGACGAATGCTCCAAGCGTGACGTTTGCGTTGCGGAATCCGCCGGCTCCGCCGAGTACGGATCTCGCCGTCAGCGTATCGGCCAATCCGAACCCGGTAGCGTCAGGCCAGAACGTCACGTATAACGTTCGCGTCAACAACCTTGGACCAAGTCCGGCCACTGATCTCGTGATGACGGATGTTCTGCCGGCAGGCGCAACGTTCGTCTCGTGCTCGAGTGACCACATTGCGGCAAGCTGCACTGGACCAGCCGTCGGATCAAGCGGGACTGTTACAGGGAAAATCAACCCACTCGAACCCAATACAAATATCAACTTCATTATCACCGCCAACATCGCGGCGGCTCCGGGAGCATCGCTTGTCAACACCGTCTCAGCAACAAGTTTCCGGCCCGATCCTAATCCGTCGAATAACTCTGCGAGTGTGACGAGTTTTGTGGTGGCTCTGTCGTTCTTCAATAACGCGCGCGCAATCGCCGCCGGCCGCTGGCATACGACCGCTGTGCGAGACGACGGCACGGTCTGGGTGTGGGGCACCGGGACCAATGGTCAACTGGGCGACGGCAATAGCGGCATCGGCGTGAGAGCTATGACTCCGGTTCAAGTCGCTGGACTCGAAGCAGTCGATAAGGTCGCCGACGGCAATGGTATGGCCTATGCGCTGAAGGCGGATGGCACAGTCTGGGGCTGGGGAATAAACAATCTCGGACAACTCGGCGACGGCACCACCATAGATCGCCCGCGACCGGTGCAAGCGACTGGACTAACAAATGTGAAAGGCGTCGACGCCGGCGACTTTTACGCCGCGGCGGTGAAGACGGACGGCACGGTGTGGCACTGGGGCGCGAGCCAGGCGCTTATTTCCGATAACTTCGGTACGAACCCGACGCCGTTGCAACTGAACGGAATTGCGAATGTCTCGGCGATTGCAGCCGGTGGCAATCACCTTCTCATGCTCAAAACCGATAAGACTGTGTGGGGGATCGGCGCGAACGGATGGGGCCAACTCGGCGACGGCTCTACAACCAACCGGCACTCGCCGGTACAAGTCGCAGGTCTGTCGAACGTCGTCAGCATCGCCGCAGGCGGAGATTTTGGCCTCGCACTCAAAGAGGACGGCACGATCTGGGCCTGGGGCTTCAATCGCAGTGGCGAACTTGGACCAGGCGTCCCGAGTGGAGATTTTAGTCCGCATCCAAATGCTGTGCAGGTCACCGGGTTACCCGCGGGTATGAAATCCATTGCCGCCGGTCCTGAGTTCTCTTTGGCAGTTGCGAGTGACGGTACGGTCTGGTCGTGGGGAGACAACAGTGACTTCCAGCTCGGACAAGGAAGTCAGGTGATCGTCAACGCGGTGCCAAAACAGATCCCGAACTTTGGCAACGTTGCGGCGGTCGCAGCGGGAAGCAACCACAGTGTGGCGTTAAAGACGGATGGATCGCTCTGGTGTTGGGGAGCGAATAACGAAGGACAATACGGCGATGGAACGACGACGATGCGCTTCGTTCCGGTGC
>DASSEB010000425.1:0-7572 GCA_035696765.1 Pyrinomonadaceae bacterium
CACACGCGCAACTCGCGCCGCGCGTAACCAACCACGAAAGCCGCGACCCGACAAGATCTGGTCGACGAGTTCTTCCGTCAAAGGCTGAACTTGCGCAGTGGGCTTCGGAACTTCCGGCACGCTCGCCGCAAGTCCATTTCCGTTTGTCTTAACCAACGCCTGGTTCGTAGTCATTTTTATATCACTGAGAGCATGTGCTTCGTGCCTGCTCGCTCGAAGTAACTGTTCGCTCGCTCCACATCTCTCAAAATCTGCGTTTTCAACTGTTCGATTGAACTAAACTTTCGCTCGTCGCGAAGGCGGTACAGGAAGCGAACACGCACGACATCCCCGTAAAGATCGCCGTCCCAGTTCATTACGAAGGTCTCAACCGAAGGTTCCGCGGCGTCCCCAAAGGTCGGTCTGAGCCCCACGTTCGTTACGCTGCGCCGCCATTGCCCCTCTATCAACGTTCCGGTCACGTAAACACCGTTCCTGGGTATGACGCGGTTGCGTGGGTGCAGGTTGGCCGTTGGAAAGCCGAGTTGGTGACCGCGTTCGGCGCCTCTTTCGACGCGACCTTCAACTCCATACGGACGGCCCAACATACGTCGCGCGAGGTTCACCTGGCCGGACGCCAGCAGTTGACGAATCTTGCTCGAACTGACGCGGCAACCGCGCAACGTAACCTCCGGCACTTCGCCCGCAATGAAACCAAGTTCACCACCGAGACGTCGCAGCAGTTCGATGTTGCCTTCCCGGTTGTGACCGAACGCGAAGCCTTTGCCAAGATAGACTTCCTTCGCGTGCAAACGATCGACGACCACGTCGCGCAGAAAATCCGCGGCGCGGATCGTCGAGAACTGCTTAGTGAAACGGATCACGATAGCCTGTTCGATTCCGAGAACGCCAAAGCCTTCGATCTTTTGATCGAAAGTTTGCAACAGCGGTGGGGCGGATTCGGGATGCAATACGGCGCGCGGATGTGGATCGAAAGTGATGACTGTCGGCAGCGCGTTAAGAGCACGCGCTCGCTCGACGACCGTGCGCATGATCAACTGATGACCGAGATGCAGACCATCAAAGACGCCGAGGGTGAGTACGGTCGGCCGTTGAATCTCTGCATTGTCAGTTCCGTGAAAGAGACGCATCATTGCCTCAAAAGTATTTCAGCCACAAAAAGCACAAAAGGAATTGGCGCACTTTGAGACAAAGCCTCATTGGACCACTAGTCCGTCGTAAGCAAACTCCACACCTGGCGGCAGTCTGGCTGAGTCGCGCTCGTGTTTGATGTCGTGGGCGATGTGCGTAAAGAAAGTCCGCTTCGGTTTCAACTCGTCGACGTATTCGAGCGCTTTGTCAACCCAGAGATGGGTCGGGTGTGCCTTAAAGCGCAAACAGTCGAGCACCAGCACGTCCAAACCTTTCAACGCCTCGAGTGTCTCGCGGGGGATCTCGCTGAGATCCGTCAGGTACGCAAAATCGTTGAAGCGATAAGCCATCACCGGCAGGCGCCCGTGAATCACTTCCAGCGGCATTATCTCCAGCTCGTTACCGACACAGAAACTCGCGCCCGGAATCACGATGTTGGGAATCACTTCCGGCAGACCGCCGCCGAAGTGCGACGGCTCGAAGATGTATTTGAAGATTCGCTTGATGTCCACCCAGGCACGTTCATTCGCGTAGACGCTCAACGCGCCGAAGCGAAAGTTCAGCGGCCTGATGTCGTCAAGACCAAAAACGTGATCGGCGTGACAGTGAGTTATGAGAACTACGTCCAGACTCTTTAACCCGAAACGCAAAGCCTGCTGTCGAAAGTCGGCGGAAGTATCCACCAACACCGTGCGTCCGGCATGTTCGATGATGATTGAAACTCTCAGGCGTTTGTCGCGAGGATCGTCTGAAGTGCAGGTCTCGCATTCACAGCCGATTGAAGGAACTCCGGTAGACGTTCCAGTACCGAGAAAGGTGAGTCTCATCTCCCACCAGTGATATCGCTACCGGTAAACCTGCGGGGCTGCTGCGGCGAGTTGGCCAGCGAGACGTACTGCATGCGCAGGTCCGCGAGCAGACCTTCGACCATGCGCTTTTCCTGGTTCGTCAAATTTCCGGCGGTCTTCTTCTGAAGCATGCCGAGGATATCGATCCAGTGCTTCCCAAGCTCCACGTCGACTTCACGCTGGTGCGTCACCGGATGCTCCATCATGCCGAGAGCCGAAGCGGCATTCGAAGCGATAGACATCACGAAGCTGACAAAGCTCGCAGGGTCGCGCGCCGCTGCCATGTCTTCTTCGCTGAACTCTTCTTCAGCCTCGGTCGCATTAGCTGAAGCCTCCGGTTCAGGCGGCGGTTCCTGTGCAGGCGCAGCGGCAGCCGCCGCACCTTGCTCCGTAACCGCTACTGGTTCAGGCTTCTCCTCAGGAGGCAGATCTCGCGGAGTTCCGTCAGCATTGAACAGCCTCCGGTCAGTAACTTTGAAATTGGGTTGCTCCTCGCTCATGGCGTTATTAAACCACAAAGAGACAGGGCCACGAAAACACGAAACCTGCACTTTTTTATGTTTCCCTTTGTGGTTATTTCGGGGGCATTTTAGACTACGCGCATGCCTGCAACATTCACCGATTTGATTGCCCTGATGGATCGCCTGCGTTCGCCCGGCGGCTGCCCGTGGGACCGCGAACAGACCTACGCCACGCTCGCTCCAATGCTGCTCGAAGAAGCGTACGAGGCCTTCGAAGCAGTCGAAGATGCGCGTGAAGGCCGGCCTGCCGAACTGCGCGACGAACTCGGCGATCTGCTCTTCCAGATAGTCTTTTACGCGCAGGTGGCGAAAGAACGCGGCGAGTTCACGATCGACGACGTCACCACCGCGATTCACGACAAAATGGTTCGCCGCCATCCGCACGTGTTCGGCGACGTTACTGCTGACGATGCGGCGACCGTGTTGCTGAACTGGGAGACGATGAAAGCGGAAGAACGGCGTGCGGCCGGAAAGACTGAAGCTACAGACACCTCGCTGCTGGCTGGCGTATCGTCGAAGGCGCCCGCGCTGATGGAAGCCCATCAACTGTCAACGAAAGCTGCTCGCGTCGGGTTCGATTGGAAATCCGTCGACGACATCTTCGATAAGTTACAGGAAGAGATCGAGGAGCTCCGTGCGGCGATTCGCGATCACGCGGATGTGAAGGACGAAGCAAACCATGCACGCGTGCGCGAAGAGATTGGCGATCTACTTTTCGCCGCTACGAATATTGCGAGACACATGCAGGTTGAGCCTGAAGCTGCTTTGAAGTTGACGAACCGGAAGTTTCGGCGACGTTTCCAGTACATCGAAACTACACTGCACGCGCGCGGGCAAGCCTTCGATGCGACTTCAATTGATGAACTGGAAGCGCTCTGGCAGGAAGCGAAAAAGTAACCACGGATGACACGGATAAAAAATCCGGGATTTTAAATCCGTGTCATCCGTGGTTTAGCTTTAGTCGTTGATGCGCACGGACCGCAGAATATTCTGGAACGCACTCTCGAAGTTGCGCTCGTTTTGCGGCACCACGGCAATCATGTAGAACAACTGACCGTTACGCAGTTGCGTAGTGATCAGCCGCACACTCTCCGGACGTCCGGTCGCTTCGTTCACATTGCTCAACGTCGACATCAGCGCTGTACGTCCTGACATGGTGGTCCTTTGAAAACCACCATTCATGCGCAGATTGTTATTGCCCTGGCCGAGACTGTTTATCAGCTCTTCAGTAGCGCGCTGCAAGTTGCGGTTGCTCGTCTGAGCGAGACCGAAGCTCGCACCATGCGTGTAAACGACCTGACCGTTGTACTGGCCGTAACCGCCTTCCGGCACAAACCAAACTGAATTGGCGTCGTTGAGCTGTCGCCAGTTGCCCGGCACACTCACCTCGACGCCGCCGTTGAAGATCGAGTAACTCTGGAAACGATTCGACGGATACTCGACGCGTCCGCTCGGCGGATTGTTCGGATAGTTACCAGTGTTTTCACCAACCGGGTTGCGCTGACCACTGCGCTGGATCTCCGCCATCGTTGGGGCTTGCGGGTAACCACGCAGTCTCTCCTTGACGCGTGCAAAATCACGCGAGTCTCGCATGCCGGCGTTAACACGAAGCATTTGGGCTTCCCTGTTTATGCGTGCATAACGATCGCTCGGACTCGGGTGGTCGCTTAAAAATCCACCACCACCACCGCCCTGCTGCTCGAGAGTGCGAAACATGTTCGCGAGATCGCGCGGATCGTACCCAGCCCGCGCCATGATCTGAGAGCCAAGAACGTCGGCCTCAGTCTCGTATTCGCGACTAAACTTCAACAGGTACACCGCAAACGGCGCCTGGGCCAGTTGGCCCACACCTGGGCCACCTAATATCGTTCCGGCAATTCCCGCGATGCCGGCGAGCAGGCCGTACTTCTGTCCTTTACTCGCCTGGGCCGTACCATGCCGCAAAGCCACGTGACTGAGCTCGTGGGCCATCACGCCGGCCATTTCACCCTCAGTGCGCGCGGCCTCGATCATTCCGCGGTTGACGTACATTGGACCACCGGGAAGGGCGAAGGCATTGATGTCTCGCGCATTGACTACTTTGAAATAGTATTGAAATTCGGGATGTTGAAATTCAGACGGGATCGCAGTGACGAGTCTGCGCCCTACATCTTCAACGTAGCTTCGTACTTCTTCATCGCGAAGCAAGGGAAACTGCTGCTCGGCTTCCTGGGCAGCCTGGCGCCCGAGTTTAACGTCGTCCTGAACGCTGTATTTGTTACTGTGATATTTGATCTGCGTCTGCGCCAAAGCGGAGAACGGCATTACGCTTATTGCTACGAGCGCAAGCCACGCAATCAGCGCCTGTCGCTTCATGACAAATGTACTTTTCATTGTTACCTCCACGAAATTCACCTTTTTCCGGGATCCATGCACGAAAACGCAACAGGATACACCTGCTGAGACCGGTTTCACATCGTGATTTAGGCGGATTTAGCCCGACTAACCGACCCTACGGAGGTCAATGCAATGAAAATGCCAGCCAGAGATTTACGCGGATAAAACTACGCCTGATTGCGAGGCTCGATACGTTGGTTAAGCCATTTGCCGGGTTCGGCGAGCGGGGCGATTTGATGCGGCTCACCTTTCCACACGCGAATCATTGAGATAATCAGGAATGCAAAGGCTGCCAGGCTGAAAAGGGTACCACCCAGGGAACTGTTGGTAAGGGTACTTATCAAACCGAAGATTGTATGAGCGATGATAAATCCGAGGTGAAGAGCTAAAGCCTGTGCGGCATGAAAGCGCACTTTAACTTCTTTGCGCGGGACCAGGAACAATTCCACGAGGGAGACGACGACGCCGAGGTAGAAAGGCGCGTAGGCCATCGTCAGCGCCCACTTCTCCGCTACGCCTATTCCCGCGACCGGTCGCGATGGAGCGGCGCCGATTGGAGGCTGGTAGATGTTTTGTCGCGGTTGGTAATGTGCCGGCGGCGCATAGGTGGGTGGAACAAACACGGACGGATACGGAGCCTCGAGCGGCGGATTGTCATAACGGCGAGTGGGTGCTTCAGAGTACACATTATTACGCGCGTTCTCGTTGGAAGTATCTGCTACTTCCCGCGTAGCTCCACCGACCTGCTGAGTAGTTCTCTCGCCGCCTGAACCGCCGAGGTCGCCCCAGACGTCCTCGGCCTTGCGCTCAACGTCCGGGTCGAGAGGGTTCGTATCGTATTTGCTCTTCTTCTCCATCACGCCGCAAAAGAGTATCGCCACAAAACGGCACAATATGCACAAACGATAATGAGACTAAAAAGGATCGGGTTCTTTTCTTATGTGCCTTTTGTGCCTCTTGGTGGCTAATCTTACTCGTCCGTGATCTCATACTCAACCTGTTGCCAGCGTTGCTCCCGCTCGGAGATTGAAAACGCCTTGATCACGGCCTGCACGCCGCCGAGACCGATAATCAAATACCTCGCTGAAGGGTAGTACGCGAGCCTCACGTCAGTTTCGGACGGGCTCGGATCGGACGAGCGTGGATGGGAGTGATAGATGGCAAGCAGACCTTCGCCGCGTTCGCGCATTTGTCTCTGCGCGGCAAACAGATCTTCAGGCGCCGCTTCGTAGCCGAGTTCGGGATTTGGTGTGACGTTGCGAAGGCGGTAAAGACTGGCTGCGTGTGTTTCCGAAACTCCTCCGATTAAGCCGCAGCATTCCTCCGGGGCGGTTTCGCGAGCATGGGCGATCATGGCGTCCAAATGTTCGCGACGGAGTTGAATCGGCGGCATGGTCAATCGTTAACCACTCGCAGATGCAGTTCTTCCAACTGTTTTGAATCGACCTCTCCCGGAGCGTCGATCATCAGGTCCGCGGCCGACGCGGTCTTCGGAAACGCAATCACGTCGCGCATGTTGTCGGTGCCGGCGAGGACCATCATGAGTCGGTCGATTCCCGGCGCGATGCCGCCGTGAGGTGGCGTGCCATACTCGAGTGCGTCGAGGAAGAAACCAAATCGTTCGCGAGCTTCTTCAGTAGTCATTCCCAACGCTTTGAAAACGAGGCGCTGCACGTCGCGTCGATGAATACGAATCGATCCGCTCGCCATCTCCACGCCATTGATCACGGGATCGTAGGCTTTAGTTCGAATCTGGCCCAGCAGGTTTGTTTCGCCGCCTTCAACCGCACGTTCCAATAAGTTCAGATCCTCGTCGACAGGAGACGTGAACGGATGGTGCATCGAATAATAGCGGCCGTCTTCTTCGTGAAACTCGAACATCGGAAAGTCAGTGACCCAAAGCGGCGCGTAGACATTTGCCGGAATCAAGTTCTCTCTTTTCGCAACTTCATTCCGCAACGCGCCTAAGCTCGCGGCAACTATCTTCGGCTTACCGGAAACGATCAGCACGGCGTCGCCTCTTTGCGCGCCTGCGACGCTTGCCATTCTTCCGACCACATCAGCGCCCAGAGCTTTCAACAATGATGATGTAACTTCGTCGCCCAACTTGATCCACGCGAGGGCCCCCGCGCCATAACGCTTCGCAAACTCCTGCAAGTCGTCGAGGACCTTGCGCGAAAGATTTGCGCCGCCGGGTACGACCAGTCCCTTGACCTGTCCACCGGAACTCAACGCGGAAGCAAACGGCGGAAACTCCGTGCCTTCGACAGCCTGGGCCAGGTCCTGCAACTCGAGATCTTTGATTCGCAGATCAGGTTTGTCGGATCCAAATCGACTCATGACTTCCGCGAAAGTGAAACGCGGAAAAGGCGTTGGCAGATCAACGTCGATGAGTTTAAAGACAGACGCGAAGAGCCCTTCGATCAAAGTGTAGACCTGATCGAGAGTCGCGAAGCTCATTTCGACGTCGAGTTGCGTGAATTCCGGCTGGCGATCGGCGCGCAAGTCTTCGTCGCGGAAGCAGCGGGCGATCTGGAAATATTTTTCCACACCGGCGACCATCAGGATTTGTTTGAACTGCTGCGGCGACTGCGAGAGCGCGTAGAATTGCCCCGGATGGATGCGCGACGGCACGAGGTACTCGCGCGCGCCTTCGGGCGTGCTCTTGAACAGCGAGGGCGTCTCCACCTCGATGA
>DASSEB010000426.1:0-4919 GCA_035696765.1 Pyrinomonadaceae bacterium
AAGATATCGCGGGCTTGCCGATCGAACTTTGCATACGAGCCAACCTGGAACCACGCAGGATCGTGGAGATGCGCGCGCATGAACTGCAGCGTGAGGACGCGCACGCTAATCGCGATTAGCAATAACGTAAAGATTGCCGGAAGTTGTTTTCGGTGGATCCGCAATCTAGCCGATAATTTCCCGCAAACGGCGCAAAGAGGCAAAGGAACGCAAAGAATCTCCTTGGCGCCTTTGAGTGGTGTCTTAATTTGGATTCTCTGTGCAACAGAGAAGAAGTTCAAACTAAGACACTACCCGCCTTTGCGTACCTTTGCGCCTTTGCGCGAAACTGCCTTACTTGATTGCCGTGACGATCACATTCCAACCGATTTGTTTGCGTAACCGATCGAGCATTGACTCCGAAACGAGTGGCGCGAGGAATCTCAGCTCGGCGCGCCTTAGCTGTTCGACTTCAACCGTCACATCCTTGAACAGTTTGAAAAGCTCTCGCGCTTGTCGCCGGCTATAAACTTTCACCAGCGGCCGCCCTCCGTGATCGCTGTATTCAATCACGCGGCTCATTATTTCCTGGGTCGATCGACCGCGCAAAAACTCCGCGCCCAACACCCCGTGCCGCAAAACGACCTCAACCCAGTAGTTCAATGAATTGCGGTGGTAAAGCATCACTTTCGCTACTCCACCCGGCCGGAGCACGCGATGTACCTCGCGTATTGCTCCTGCGGTATCCGGCGTATGGTGTAAGACACCGTTGGAATAGACCACGTCGAAACTCTCGTCGTGGAATGGTAAACGCTCGCCATCCGAGATCGTGAAGTCGCCCCCAGCACCGTATAGCCTGAAACGATGACGACTGATCTCAATCGAGCGCGGCGTTAGATCGATGCCAACACACCGCGCACCGCCGCGCGCAAACTGCAACAGGTCAGTACCCATCCCGCAGCCAACCTCGAGCAGTCGCGCGTCGCGAAACTGTTCAAATTCCATCAGCCGCGGCATCCACGGCGCGTATTCGGAGTAACGATGTCGCTCTACCTGGTCGAAAAACTCGCGACTGCCGAACTCGTGTTCGCGACCATGGTTGGAACCGCATGGGTCTTGCCCCCACTGCTCGCGCGCGCGAATTTTTTCTTCATCCAATCCTGTCAATCTCGTTAATCCTGTAATCCTGTGAAAGCGTTATATGCATCAAGTACGCGTTGGGCATTGTGTTTCCACGTATGCTCCCTCTCCGCAATCTCACGTGCGCGAGCACCGAGACTCTCCCTCAACTCATCCGATTCAATCAATTTCACAAGCGCCGCTGCCAGTTCTCCAACATTTCCCGGTTGAACCAGCAACGCCGTCTCCTCATCTGCGAGGACCTCACCAATCTGCCCCAGGCGGCTGGCCACGATAGCCTTTCCCATCGCCATGTATTCAAAAACTTTCGTCGGTGAACCAAAGAACTCACTCCCGTCTGCCAGTGGCACATGGGGCGCAACGAGTATGTCACAAGCATCGAGCAACGCCGGTACTCGATCGTGGCCCACAGACCCGGTGAAGATCACTCGACCTGCATGCCTCTCCGTCTCCAGACGCTTTTCGACTTCCGCATGCAAACTGCCGCTTCCAACCAGTAGAAACCGCACCGGCACACTCGCCGGGATCGATTTGATTGCCTCAGCCAGTTTTTCAACGCCGTGCCATGGACCAAACGTTCCGACAAAACCCGCTACCACCTCATCGTCCTTAAACCCCAGCTCGCGTCGCGCGTCTGCGCCTCCCGCACCAGGTCGAAAGCGTTCGACATCGACGCCATTCGGATTGACGACGATCTTATTGCCCCCGACTCCCCGCGCTTCCAGGTTCTTCCGCTCAACCTCTGAGACGACAAAGATACGCGCCGCGGCGTCAAGGTTCAATCGTTCGTATCGCTCCAACAAATCGAGACTTCCGACACGGTCCCAGTGTTTGCCGACCCAAACTTCGGAGCCGTTGTACTCGAGAAACAGCGGGCGCCTGGTACGCAGGGCAGCCACTACGCCTGCCCAACTGAAACGCGCGTACCGCTGATAGATAAAGTCAGGCTGCGCGCGCTCGACCAATGGGACTGCTCCGCGTGTAAAGACAAGGTTGTTATGAATATCGAAAAGCGCGCGGGAACCGCCACCCGGCTGAGGCGGAATGATCGTGAAACGATCGTGTGCAGCATGAAGCCCGGCGATGAGATCGTTACTGATAATCTCCACGTGGACTCCGAGCGTTTCGAGCGCCTCGACCACTCCTTTGATGTGGCTCGCGGCGCCCCCCGCCTGCGTGCCTGGCCCAGGTGTCGATCGAAGATAAACAACCCGCGACGCGTTTCGTAATTCGTGGCCACCCGCCGTTGCGATTTGTGTCCGCTGGACTTCTTCCTCCAGCCTTACAAGCTCACGACGTGATTGCGCCACGTCATTAGCCCCGGTCAGCGTCTCGCGACCGAGTCTTACCGGCGCGCCGAGCAAGAGATTCGCTCGAGACCTGCGAACCACCGCTCCGTGCGCATCCAACATGAGCACTTCGCGCGCGCCCGCAAGCGCCCCGAAGACCATGAACAGATTCTGCCCGCGCTGCCATGGCAGCCGCTCGGTCGCGATCGCCAGAACGTCGGGACGAAGACCGCGCAACGACTTTAGACGTTTGATGTGACTGCCGGTCTCGAACTCGGCTCGCGAGATGAGCTCGATGGAGCAGTCGGGATAAAGTTGGACCAGCTTGTCGTGCCAGCGTGACAGATCGCCGCTGAGTGCGAGGAGAACAACTTTCATCCCCGCAAACTCCCGAGCACAAATACCTCAGTGAAAGATCGTCCGGTGCTGGTGTGAAAGTGCAACGCGACAAACATGAAGATCAATGCGTAGCTGATGGTTGAAGCAATTGCAGCGCCGTGGGCACCGAACCGTGGTACGAGAGCAAACACGAGAATCAGGTTTAGTACGAGCGTCACGACCCAATACATCGGGATTGCCCGCGGCAGTCCGAGGGCGTTGAAGTGTTGGACCAGCACGGACTCGAGGCCCATGAGGTAAACACCTGGCAGTAAGATCAGGAGCAGCGCCGTAGCGTTGGAGAATGCACCCCCATATAGCACAGGCAGCAACAAACTAAACGGCACAGCCGCCAGGCAACAGAGGAACATGACAAACGTTGTGTAGCGGGTGACTGTGCAAGTGGTCTCACCGCGCGCGTCCTGTTCGGCGGTCACTCGTGGAAAAAGCAGCGTTGCGATCACTCCCGGAAGCAACATCAACAGCAGTCCGAATTGTGAAGCGACGCTGTACACACCAGCCTCAGCAGCACCGCGAAAATGATTGACGACCAACAGGTCGGCGCGCAGGATGATTGCTCCCGCCAGAATTGAAACGTGAAATTTGATTCCGTATGCGATCATCCGGCGCAGCAGTGCCATGTCCGGTCGCCATTCGGATCGCGCGAGGCTTTTTGCAGAGATGACGAGAAGCGACGCGATCACAACGCTAACCAGAATGCTGGCGGCCGTGTTCAGCGTTACCAGCGTTTCGAGTCCGCGTTTGAGAACGAGCAGGACCAGCACAGCATTAATGAGCACAAACGATTGACCGGCGAGGTCCAGCAAGTTGAACTCTCTTACCTTGCCGACGGCCAGCAGGATATTTAGTCCGATTAAAGCGAGCAGTTGAAATGGGATTGAGATGGCTGCGATCCAAATGAGTTCGGGCGATACAAATCCAAACCAATCCGGGCGAAGAGAAGCTAGTGCACTCAATCCGAGCGCGAGAAGAGAGCCGGCGACGAGAGCAAAGATCAGCGAGTTGACAGTCGCAGAGCGGAAGCGAGCCTGGTCCTGTGCGATGAAATAGCCGTTTGATGACGGAAGGCCGAAGCTTCCGAGCTGAACGATCGTCGCGACCGCGACGTTGATGACAGCTAGTTGCCCAACGCCATCCGCGCCGAGCCAGCGCGCGACGATGATCCCCGCGACGACGCTGTTGAAGATCATCAACACGCGCGTTGCGAAGGTCCAGGCTACCTGGGATGAGAACGTCGTCAATCGTGAAGGTCCTGTCTATTTATCGATCCAGCGCTCGTACCACAAGCTCAAATTGAGCAGCGCCCAAAGATGAAATCCCCAGTCTCTCGTTTTGCGGCGGTGCTCGTCCAACATCCGGCTCACGAACGTGTAGTCCAACAGATCGCGGCGCCGCATCGTCCCATTCATCAGGTGGTCATCAAACCACCCACCCAAACCTTCCCTGAACCACTCACGCACTGGTGCGCCGAAACCGCGCTTGCGTTCGTACAGCAGATCGTGCGGCAGGATCTCTTCGAGCGAACGTTTGAGAATGTGTTTGCCGCTTACGCCCTCGACTTTCAAAGCGCGCGGCAACCCAAGCGCATACTCCACCAAATGATGGTCCAAAAACGGCACGCGTGCTTCGACGCTCGTCGCCATCGTGATCTTATCGACCCGCATCAACAGCAACTCCGGCAATCGCAACTTCAACTCTAGGTAAGTCATGCGCGCAAGAAACTCGGAATCGGGCCGCTCCTGCTCGATATGCTTCAAGTACGACTCGACTACTCGCAAAGACGACAGGCCGTTCAAACGCTCACGCACCTGGCTCGACAGCACACGCGGCTTGAATGTCTCGTCGTAAACCACCACGCCGCCCCAGAACAACGGTTCATCAGCACCAAGCCGCCGAATCAACTCGATCGCCGCGCGCTTTCGGCCAGTCGCCTCGAGCGCGGGTCGCGAGAGATTCGAGATCGCGCGACGCAGCGAACGCGGCAAGGTCTCGGCATGTCGCCAGAAGTTTTCGTAAATGCGCAGGTGGCGCACGTAGTTTTCGTAACCACTGAAAATCTCGTCGGAGCCTTCGCCGACCTGGACCACGATCGTTCCTGAATCGCGCGCCAGC
>DASSEB010000427.1:0-9152 GCA_035696765.1 Pyrinomonadaceae bacterium
GTAGGATCGATTTCATCGAGACTATCGCCATTGGCAATCGCATTCGCGACATTCGGCGATTACGGCGCATGTACGGTCACGGGCGGTGGCGCAAGCGAAAAGGCGTTGCTATTGTTTCCTTACCCAGTGGTAGAATTCATCATGTTGAGCTTCACTGGTATGAGGCTCAGGGGATTGGCCGGAGGGAATTAAAAATAAAAACCTACCTTGATTAATTTGATGGTAAATCACAAATCAGCAAGTTCATATGTTTTGTGTATCGATGATGGAGGCTATCGAGTCTCGCTCGAAGTGCGGAAGGTCTACGTCACTCTGCCGGATGAACGCGCAGCCGAAGATCAGTTCATTCGCGTCATCGATGAGACGGGAGAGGACTACCTCTATCCCGCGAAGCTTTTCGTCCCCATTGAGATTCCACCCCAGGCGACGACTGTTCTCTTCAATGATGTGACGAAATTTCCTGATTAGGCTTCCCAATCGAAATCCTGAAATCCTGTCCAGACTAGATCGACGCCGCAGTGCGCGAAACGTCGTGCCGTAGCAATGGAGGCGCCATCACGTTCGTGGTCTTGTGACCACTGAGCGTGCTTGATCAGCAGCGCCAGTTCCATCGTGCGGCCAAGGGTGAGACTGAAGCGGCGTGCGCCTGCCTCAAGTGCCGGCTGTCCTGCGCGCTCTGCCTCTGCTAACCAGCTTGTCGCATGGTCCAAGGCGGCGCGTGCGATGCGTGCGGCGTCTGCGAGACGGGAATCGCGAACAGTCTCGAGACAGTGCGTTACGGCGGTTTCAAACTGCCTCAAGCTGTCGCCTCCACGAAGCGCGCGAAGCGTGTCGAGCGCCAACACATTCGTCGTGCCTTCCCAGATTGGCAGCACCTGCGCGTCACGCAGCAGCACCGGCAATCCGGTGTCTTCGACGTAACCCGCGCCGCCAAACATCTCGAGCACTTCACTCGCAAGCGCCACCGCCTGTTTGCCGGTCGTTAGTTTCATCACGGGAATAAGCAGGCGCAGCAACAACGTTTCTTCTTCCGTAATCTCTCCGATTTCACTGCGTCCGGTTAACTCAGCCACGAAGAACGCCAGATGGAACGCCGCTTCTGCGTCAGCTTCCAAACCCGCGAGCGTGTCACGATGCAAAGGTTTTTCCGATAACGGCGCACCAAACGCAACACGTTTGCGAGCGTAGTCAGACGCCAGCGCGACGCCACGTCGCATCAGGGAGACGGCGCTGATGCCATTCCACAAACGAGTGATGTTGAGCAGCGGCGCGATGTTACGGACACCGTCTGTAGTTCCGTTCACCAGTTGCGCCGGCGTTCCTAACAGAGCCAACTCGGCCGTCGGAACTTTTCTCGTGCCCAGCTTATCTTTGAGCCGGTTGATCTCGATGTTGCGCAAACGCCCGTGCTCGTCTCTGGTTTCGACATAAAAGAGCGCGAGCCCGCGGCCGCCGACCGGATTGCCTTCGGGACGAGCGAGCGTGAGCGCGATCTGAGAAGTCGCCGCGGAAGTAAACCACTTCCGCCCGTAAAGACGAAAACCGTCCGCGTGTTCTTTTGCAATCGTCTCCGACAGACCGACATCGGAACCGCCGGTTAGTTCCGTCATCCATTGACCGGCAGTCCAAAACTCTTTCGGGTCACGCGTTACCAGGTGAGGTACCGCGCGATCGATAAGCACCTGATTACCGGAAGTGAGCAGCGTTCGCGCGGCGCCGTCAGTCATCGCCAGCGGACAACTGTAGATGTCGGTTGAAGGCGTGAAGAGATACGCGAGCGCGCACTGGTGCACGCGAGAGAGACTGCCGTGCTTCTGTTCATAAGCCGTCGCAACCACGCCGTGCTCGGCAGCGATGCGCTCAGCCAAACGCCATAACGGCGTCAACTCGATGCGATCGATGCGATTTCCCCACGCGTCCCATTGCGTGAGGGTAGGTTCGTTCAACCGGTCGGCAAGTTGCAGTTCGTACAAGTCAGCGCCTGCGAGCCGGCCCATTTCCACGAGCGACTCTTCGACCTCGCTCAACATCTCGCCGGGCAGCGCGCGCGACAGATATGAACGCAGCACGCGATCGTCGTGATATTGATTTCCCAGAGTTGGAGGTTCCTGGAACTGCATGAACGTTAAGCGCAGATGAAGCAGATCAAAACATAAAGGCTTGACTTTTGCACTCTCCCCGTTAGAGTCTTTACGCACCTCATGACCAGTAAACAGGAAGAACAGGATCTTTTCCTCAAGTGTCTGCTTGAGGCCAACGTGGACGGCATCATCGCCTTCGATCGCGCGTTCCGGTACACGACCTGGAACCGCGCGATGGAGCGCATCTCCGGCGTGAAGCGCGAGGAGGTGCTCGGCAAGTACGCCTTCGATCTGTTTCCGTGCCTGAAGGAGACCGGGGAAGACAAATACTATATCGAAGCTCTCGCAGGCAGAAGTGTAGTCGCAGAAAATCGTCCTTACGTCATACCGCAATCCGGCCACAACGGTTTCTTTGACGGTTACTACTCGCCACGACACGACGAAAAGGGTGAAGTCGTGGGCGGAGTTGCGATCATTCGCGACGTCACGGAGCGCAAAATGGCCCAAGCGTCAGTGCTCGACGATCACCAGCGATTGGCCTTCCACGTTGAAAACACTCCCATCGCGGTCATCGAGTGGGACCATGAGTTCAAAGTGCTGCGCTGGTCGCCCGCCGCACAAAAGCTATTCGGTTGGAAAGCCGAAGAGGTGCTCGGAAAACGGTTCAGCGATTGGGAGTTCGTCGTTCCCGACGATCTGGAGGCGGTCAACCAGGTCGGGCAACGACAGAACCAGGGACAGGAACATCACGGCATTTCGCGCAATCGCAATTACACGAAGCTCGGCACGATACTGCATTGCGAGTGGTACAACTCCGCGCTTTATAACGAAGCCGGCAAGTTGGTTTCCGTTCTCTCGCTGGTGCTGGACGTGACAGTGGCCACGCGAATCGAAGAAGCGCTGCGCAAGTCAGAGGCGCAGTATCGCCTGCTCTTCGAATCGAACCCGCAGGCGATGTGGGTCTACGACCTGGCCACACTTCGCTTCCTCGCGGTCAACGATGCGGCCGTGCGCCATTACGGCTATTCGCGAGCAGAGTTTCTCGACATGACCATCATGGACATTCGACCTGCTGAAGACGTGCCGTTGCTCGAGAAGTATCTCTCCGCTGAACCACCGGAGGTCGATCACGCCGGCGAGTGGAGACACAAAAAGAAAGACGGAACGATCATCAACGTCAACGTCACAGCGAGCCGTTTGAACTTCGGTGGTCGAGCCGCTGAGTTTGTCCTCGTGCGTGACGTCACCGAGCAGAAGAAAGCCGAGACCGCGCTGCGAATCAGCGAAGACCGTTACCGCGATCTCGTCGACAACAGTCACGAGCTCATCTGCACGCACGATCTCGAAGGACGCGTGCTCTCTGTGAATCCGTGGGCGGCGCGTGTGCTCGGTTACCCGCGGGAGAAGATTATCGGCATCAACATTCGCGACGGGCTGCTGCCCGAGTATCGCCAAGAATTTGACGAATACCTTCGCACCGTAATCACTGAAGGCTCGGCGCGCGGTGTTATGAAAGTGCGTACTAAGACGGGGGAGACGAGGCTTTGGGAGTACTACAACACGCTGCGCACGGAAGGCGTCGAAAAACCGATCGTGCGCGGCATGGCCCACGACGCGACTGAACGGCGCCAGGCGCTGAAGCGAGAGAAAGAAGCGCGCCTCGAAGCTGAAGCGGCCAATCGCGTCAAAGATGAGTTCCTTTCCACACTCTCTCACGAACTGCGCACGCCGCTAACGGCCATCATGGGCTGGGCGGAAATGTTGCTGCACGACGAAGTCGATCCGAACAAGCGACACCAGGCGCTCGAAACCATCTTTCGCAACGCTAATTCGCAGTGCCAGTTGATCAACGATCTGCTGGAAGTCTCACGCATCATTACCGGGAAGCTGCGTCTCGAGTTTGTCGCCTGTGAACTTCAGTCGGTGATCCAGGCAGCGGCTGAAAGCATTCGTCCGACTGCCGAAGCAAAAGGCGTACGCCTGCAAGTGCTGCTCGAGCCGAATGTAGAGCCCGTCTTCGGCGATGATGAGCGGCTTCAGCAAATCGTTTGGAACCTGTTGTCAAACGGCGTTAAGTTTACTCGCAAAGGCGGAGTGGTCCAGGTCACGCTGCAACGCATAAATTCGCACGTCGAGATCGTCGTGAAAGATACCGGCATCGGAATCAACTCTGATTTTCTGCCGCACGTTTTCGATCGCTTTCGCCAGGCGGACGGCTCGACGACGAGGAGCTACGGTGGATTGGGGCTGGGCCTCGCGATTGTGCGACATCTTGTGGAACTGCACGGCGGAACTGCATGGGCCGAGAGCGCCGGTACCGATCAGGGCGCGAAGTTTACTGTCAGGCTACCGGTCATGACTGCGAGTGAGGATGAGCCTGACGACGTCTCCCGGCAACCCGCAGTTACGGCCGTTGAAGCACGCGATCATCAGGCTCCTTCACTCGAAGGCCTGCGGATTCTTGTCGTCGATGACGAGATCGACGCACGCACGTTGTTGAAGGCGATGATCGAGAGGTGCGGCGGGCAAGTCGTCGCGGTGCCGTCAGCGCGTGAAGGGCTGGAGTCGATCGAGAGTTGGCGGCCGGATGTGTTGATTGCAGATATCGGCATGCCGGTCGAGGACGGCTACGGACTGATCAGGAAAGTTCGCGCGCTGCCAAAGGAGCGTGGAGGACAGATACCGGCACTGGCGCTAACGGCATACGCCCGCACCGAAGATCGCGTGCGTGCGTTGTCGGAAGGCTACCAGGTCCATCTTGCAAAACCCGTGGACCGCTTCGAGCTGGCTGCTGTCGTGGCAAGTTTAGGCCACAGATTAGACGGATTTTGAAAAACCGGATCAGCGCAGATCAGAGTTTTGGATCCGTGTCATCCGTGGTTAATCGCAACCAGCGTGACTGTCCTTGAGACGGCGCCAACGGTGGCCGCTGCGCGCGAGGAGTGCATCGGCCTCGGCCGGTCCATCTGTTCCGGCTGCATAAACCGGTAACTCTCGCACGTCCTGGCTGGCCCACGCTTCCTCAATCGGCGTGATCAAACGCCACTGCGCCTCCGCTTCATCAGCACGAATGAACAACGTCGCATCGCCACGCATCACGTCCAACAGCAACAGCTCATAAGCAGACGGCGACTCGACACCAAACGCCGTTTGATAACAGAAATCCATCTGCACCGTGCTGGTGCGCATTTCAAAGCCCGGACGCTTCGCGCCGAAGTTGACAGTGATGCCTTCGTTAGGCTGAATGCGCAGGGCGATGACGTTCGGATCGATCTGATCATCGGGCGTGCGTGCAAACAGCGCCTGCGGCGTACGTTTCAAATGAACCGCTACTTCCGTGAGGTTGCGCCCGAGATGTTTTCCAGTGCGCACATAAAACGGGACCCCCGACCAGCGCCAGTTTGAAACGTAAAACTTAACCGCCGCGTACGTCTCAGTCACTGACTCCGGCTTGACGCCCTGTTCTTCTTTGTAACCCTTGACCTTCTCGCCGTTGATTTCACCTGGTCCATATTGAGCACGCACTGTGCGTCGCGCAACCTGGTCCGGTTTCAGGCGGCGGATCGAGCGCAACACCTGCACCTTCTCTTCTCTGACTGAATCCGCGTCGAACGCGACGGGCGGTTCCATCGCCGTGAGCGTCAGAAGCTGTAGCAGATGATTGGCAACCATGTCGCGCAGTGCGCCCGCCTCTTCGTAGTAGCCGGCGCGACTGCCGACACCGCCAGTCTCCGCGGCAGTGATCTCGACGTAGTCGACGTAGTTGCGGTTCCAGATCGGTTCAAACATCGAGTTGCCGAAGCGAAAGACGAGGATGTTTTGAACGGTATCCTTGCCAAGGTAATGATCGATCCGGTAGACCTGACTCTCGTCGAAGACCTCAGCGATAGTCGCGTTCAACTGTTTTGCTGATTCGAGATCGCGTCCGAACGGTTTTTCGACCACGATCCGGCTCCAGTGCTCACCTTCCTCGGCGAGACCCGCTTTGCCGAGCCGCTTCACGAGTTCAGAGAAAAGCGATGGCGGCGTGGCGAAGTAGAAGAGACGATTTTTGCTTGCACCTTCCGAAGCTAACTCTTCGAGACATGTAGCGATCTTGCGATAAGTCTCGTCGTCGTCGAGCTCGCCGGACATGTAGCGAAGACGTTTGGAGAACTTGCGCCACTGTTCGTCGTCGAGATGCTCGATCTTGTCCGAGTCATCCAATGCTTCACGGACGAACGTTTTGAATGCATCGTCGGTCATCTCACTTCTGCCGACGCCGACAATACGAACGCTCTCGAGACAGCCCTGGGTTAACAGCCGGCACAATGCAGGCATGAGCTTGCGTTTCGTGAGGTCGCCGGTTGCGCCAAAGATCACGACGACGCACGGCTCCGCCTGTGGCAAAGCCGGTTGCTTTAGTTTCGTTGGTGTTGGTTCTACAAGTATTGCTGACATGATTATTTCTCGTGATGTCCGCCAAATTGAAAGCGCATCGCGGACAGGATCTTGTTTGCAAAATCGGCTTCGCCTCTCGAAGTGAAACGCTGAAACAACGCGGCACTCAACACCGGCACCGGCACGCCCTCCTCAACCGCGGCATTGATGGTCCAACGGCCCTCGCCGGAGTCGGAAACACGTCCGGAGAACCCTTCCAACTGCGGACTTTCCGCAAACGCGATCGCCGTGAGATCAAGTAACCATGAAGCAATCACGCTACCGCGCCGCCAAACCTCCGTGATGTCGGCGATGTTGAAATCGTACTGGTAATGCTCGGCGTTGCGTAGCGGCGTGGTCTCCGCATCCGCTGATCTTTCGCTCTTCCCGACGTTCGCATGATGCAGCACGTTTAGGCCTTCGGCGTATGCCGCCATCAGACCGTACTCGATGCCGTTATGGACCATCTTCACGAAGTGACCGGCGCCCGCTGGTCCGCAATGCAAGTAACCCTGCGCCGCTGTGCCTGAGTCAGCCGGCCGTCCCGGCGTGGGTGAAACGACGTCACCGCCCGGAGCAAGTGTTTTGAAGATCGGATCGAGGTGAGCAACAACATCAGTTTCACCTCCAATCATCTGGCAATAACCGCGCTCGAGTCCCCAAACTCCGCCGCTCGTGCCCACGTCAACATAATGAATGCCTTTGGCCTTGAGCTCGCCAGCGCGGCGAATGTCGTCAACGTAATACGAGTTGCCGCCGTCGATGATCGTATCGCCGGGCGCTACTACTTCAACCAGTTGCTTGAGCATAGTATCGACAAGAGCCGCCGGGATCATCAACCAGATCGCGCGCGGCGGCCTAAGCTGTTCGATAAACGCGCCGAGCGAAGTATCACCGATTGCGCCCTCGTTGAGCAGTGCCTTTACCGCATCAGGATTGCGATCGTTGACGACGCACTCGTGCCCGCCGCGCAAGAGGCGCCGCACCATGTTCGCGCCCATGCGTCCCAGTCCAATCATTCCAATCTGCATTCGAAACTCCCTTGCTAAGTACTAGTGGATTACATGAAGATAACAGAAACCGAACCCGAAGGAGCACTCAACATGAAGTGTTTGCGCCTGCTTCTCTTTGCAATTCTGGCTGTTCCCGTGATGGCACAGAAACCGGCGAGCTTGCCACTCGGCCGCGTCGTCGATCTCACTTATGCTTTCGATGCGAACAGTGTCTACTGGCCCACCGCCCAGGGATTCAAACTCGAAACCGACGCGGAAGGAATGACTGAGAAAGGTTATTACTATTCAGCGTATCGTTATTCGGCAGCGGAACATGGCGGCACGCATCTCGACGCACCCGTACACTTCGCGAAAGGCCATGAGTCGGTCGACGAGATCCCTGTGCAGCAATTGATTGGGGCGGCTGTTGTTATCGACGTGACGAAGCAGTGCGCTACGAATCCCGATTACCTGGTGAGCGTTGCTGATATCGAAGACTGGGAGAAGCGTAACGGAAGAATCAGCCCCGGCACGATCGTGTTGCTGCGAACAGGCTTCGGCAAGTATTACCCGGATAAGAAAAAGTATTTGGGGACAGAGGAACGCGGCGCAGCAGCCGTAGCGAAGCTGCACTTTCCCGGTTTGGACCCTGCCGCCGCGCGCTGGCTCACGCAGAATCGTTCGATCAAAGCGATCGGGTTAGACACCGCGAGCATCGACTACGGTCAATCGACGCTGTTCGAAAGTCATCGGATACTGTTCGACAAGAACGTTCCGGCGTTTGAGAACGTGGCGAATTTAGATCAACTGCCGGTGAAGGGTTTCTCGGTGATTGCGTTGCCGATGAAGATTAAAGGCGGGAGTGGTGGGCCACTGCGGATCATCGCGCTCCTTGATCGTTAACCCAATTAACCACGGATTACACGGATTAAAGCTCGGCGGTAACAAGCACTCCCGGAACGGTGACCCGCGCTTGCTCCATCAACAACTCTTCAAACGCTTTCACCGAAAGCGCCTTGCTAAACAAAAACCCCTGCACTGCATCGCATCCGAGCGCGGTCAGATACTGAAGCTGCTCTCTCGTCTCAACTCCCTCGGCGATTACGTTCAGGTCGAGTGCATGGCCGAGGTTGATGATCGCCCGTACGATCGACGTGTCGTGCCGATCCTTGCAAACGTCGGCGACAAAACTCTTATCGATCTTCAACGTATCGATCGGAAAGCGCTTCAGATAGTTGAGCGACGAATAGCCCGTGCCAAAATCGTCAATCGCCACGCTGATCCCCATCAACTTCAGCTCGTGCAGTTTCTCGATCGCCTGCTCCGGATCCTTCATGATCGAGCTTTCGGTCAATTCGAGCTCGAGCCAGCGCGGATCGAGGTTCGTCTCTTTCAGTATGTGCGCGATATCGGTAATGAACGTCGACTGTTGAAACTGTCGCGCCGAAAAGTTCACGGAAATGCGTAGCGGCATGAGCCCTTTGTCCTGCCACGCCTTGTTTTGAGCACATGACGCGCGCATCACAAAGTCGCCGAGAGCGATGATCAAGCCAGTCTCTTCGGCGATCGTTACAAACTCGCCGGGATAAAGCAGACCAAGACTCGGATGCTGCCAGCGCACGAGCGCTTCCATACCGACGAGCTGAAACCCACGCACGTC